>NZ_DCJO01000032.1:0-36786 GCF_002320075.1 Intestinimonas sp. UBA1698
CTGTGAGACGAACAGGTCGGTGACTTCTGTCAGCCGGATATCCGCCGGAACACGGTCACCCGCAGAGAGCAGAACAATATCCCCCACCACCAATTCTTCCGCATATATTTCTATGAGTTCTCCTTCTCGCTTTACAGTGATACTTTCATGAATCAGCCGGTCAAGCTGCTGCGCCGCGGTCTTTGCCCGGAGCTCCTGAATCAGACGGATCGCACCACTAATTAGGATCATGGAAAAGATAATGATGGCAGTAGTGGCATTTCTGGCGAAGTTGGAGACGAGAAAAACGTCCGTCACCAATGAAATAATACCCAGGATAAAGAGAATTATATTGAACGGATTGATAAAAGCCCGCCGCAACCGGCGTATTGTCGTATCATTTTTTCGCTCCGCGAAGCTGTTTGCACCATATTTTTCCCTCATCGCCTCGACCTGTTCATGAGACAGGCCATCCGGTGATGCTTCAATATCTTGATATATTTGTGACGCCTCACGGTAAGCGTATTTTTTGATACGACTGTCAAACAGTGTTGTTTTTGACACGGGACAGTCCCTCCTTTAGAAATACAGATAAAATTATTTTAACATTATCCTGTAAAAATGCCATGTTTATATTCTTGCTTTTTTCTTGCAAGTTACTTTGATGCAACATTTTTATCCCGCTCAAATTTGTTTCATCAGGGCAAAATAAAGTTGTATCAAAATTTTCAATTATCCTTTCGATATATCCTTTTTATCGGATCATATGAAATCAGCTTTTCACAGTATTTTAGATTTAGATACTATAATTTGCAAGTAATGTAAGCGCGGGTATAATATCTTTAATTATGGGAAACTCCCGACTCCCAGCGGGAGACCGTCTTGTTGCTGACCCCCAACTGGTCCGCCAGGTCCTGCTGGGTCATGGCCTTGGCCCGGCGGTAGTTTTTCAGCCGTTCACTGAAATCCGGTTCCATAGAATCGACTCCTTTTCCCTTGGGTGTGGATATTGTAGCATGGCGGGGCGGAAAAAGGCCACCCCATGGTCCGGGAATTCACTCCCGGCAGGCGGGAAAGGGCCTGGAATCCGGTCTCGGGACGAAAAAAAGGGCCGGTTTTACACCGGCCCTTCTCAAGGTGTGGAAAATCAGTCCTCCCTCGTCCGGGTGAGGGCACCGAAGAAGCGGACCATCAGGGGGATGTAGGTGCCCACGAAGAGGATGGAGGACAGCACCGCCGCCGCACTCCGCTTTTTCAGTGGGATGCCCAGCCCGATCAGAATGCCCAGCGCCATCAGGCACAGCTTCAGCGCCGCCACGTCCTCCAGATCCATGTCCTTGATGGCGAGCCGTCCCGCCGCCAGCCACTTGTCCAACATGTGCACACGCTCCTTTCCGCCGGGGCCTAAGTCCAGGCCCCCTCCAGTTCCAACAGCTTTCGTTTCAGCTCCAGACCCCCGCCGTAGCCGGTGAGGGTGCCGTCCGCCCCCACCACCCGGTGGCAGGGGATCAGGATGGGGATGGGATTGCGGTGATTGGCCTGCCCCACCGCCCGCACCGCCCTGGGTGAGCCCACTGCCGCGGCGATCTGGGCATAGGTGCGCGTCTCGCCCCAGGGAATGGCCGTCAGGGCCGCCCAGACCCTCCGCTGAAAAGAGGTGCCCCGGGGGTCCAGCGGCAGGTCAAAGCTCCGACGCGCCCCGGCCAGGTATTCCAGGACCTGACGGCGGGCCTCGGCCAGCACCGGAGTCTCATGCTCGGCGATTCGGGGTACCGGGGCGTTGGGCAGGGCCAGGCCGGTGATGCACGCCCCCTCCCCCAGCAGGGCCAGACGACCCGCCGGGCTGTCAAACAGGATCAAATCCATGGGGCTCACCTCCGAAAACAAGCGGGACGGTCAAAATGCACGATCTCCAGCTCGATGCCCTCGGTATCGTAGAAAAAGAAGGCGTAGTCGTCCGGAGTATACTCCGGATAAAACCGGGGCGGAAGGCGGATCGCCGCGCCGGGGATGGCCCGGACCTGGCCATAGAGCCGGTCCACCTCCTCACGGCGATCCACACCGAAGGCCAGGTGGTGGAGGGAAACGGGCTTCCGGCGGCAGACGGCCTCCCCCACCAGGGCGGGGCGGGGGCAGATGAGAGTCAGGTCAAAGGCCGGGCTGCCTCACACAGCGGAATTCGTGTTTCGGGATGTTATCCCAGGTTTTGCGGTCTAGATCAAAGCCCAGCAGGGGCAAAAGTTCGTCGTAGAACGGCTCTGCCCGGTCCAGGTCGGCCACCGTGAGCTCGATATGGTCGATGCGGGGGACCATCAGTCGTACCGGCGGACCACCGCCACCACCTTGCCCAGAATCTGAGCGCCCTGGCCGTCGATGGGCTGGTACTCCGGGTTCTCCGGCAGCAGCCACACATGGCCGTCCCGGCGGCGAAAGGTCTTGACCGTGGCCTCGTCCTCGAACAGAGCCACCACGATGTCCCCGTTGCGGACGGTCTGCTGCTGGTGGACGATGACAAGGTCCCCGGGCAGAATGCCCGCGTCCAGCATGGACTCCCCCCGAACTTTCAGGGCGAAGTGCTCCCCGGACAGGCCGCCGGTGTCAAAGGTGAGATAGTCCTCGATATGCTGCTCCGCCAGTATGGGCGCGCCGGCCGCCACGCTGCCCACCACCGGGATCTTATCCGCCGGGGCCTCCACCTCCGGCGCGCCGGGGCCGCCGCTGACCGTGATGGCCCGGGTCTTCCCCTCCGCCTTGGTGATGAGTCCGGCGGACTCCAGCCCCTTCAGATGAAAATGCACCGTGGAGGGGGATTTCAGCCCCACCGCCTCCCCAATCTCCCGCACCGAAGGGGGATAGCCATGGTCCTTCTGGAAGGCGACGATATAGTCGTAAATCTGCTGCTGCTTGTCGGTGAGCTTCTTCATGGCAGACCCTCCTCTGCATCTCAGGCGGAACATAAAGCCTTCCGCGCGCTCGTATACATATACTCTAACGCTATCCTATCATACAACCGCCGGAAAGTCAAACATTCGTTCTAAGAAACTAAAAGGTTTCTTGATCTTTTCCCCATCAGCCGATCGGCGGAAAGAAATGGGACAGGAGGTACGGCATGGACCCCAACAGCGAGATGCCCGGTATTTTATTCGACGCCCTGGCCCGGGCCCGGCGGCGGGCCATTGAGCGGGAGCTGGCCCGGGAGGAAGGGGGCTGCTCCGCCGTGTGGAGGGACGCATCTCCGGCCATCCGGCGGGTGGACCGGCAGATGTTCGAGGGCTTTTCCCGGGAGGAGCTGGACCTGCTGGCCGCCTTCCAGCGCCGGATGCTCTCCGGGCTGCGGCGGGGGGACGGGCCCAGATGCCCCCGGGGAGGAGGAGCGGGATGAGATGAGAGAGAACAAGGCGGCAGCGCCCGGAGGGGGACGACCAGCGGGACCACATGAACAGGCTGCCGGGGACAGGGCGCTGGACCGATTGGCTCTTGCAATCCACGGAAGAAACGGTATAATAAAAACTGGAAAACAAAAATGCGGCAGCTCCGGAGTGTTGCAGCACCCCGGAGCCTGCGCAGGTGCACCACCACCTACACAACGGCCCTTGGGCCGCGCCGCACGCTTCATTATACGGTATTCCCAACCCTTTTACAAGGCGGGAAATAACGTGTATTTGGCGTGCCCTGTGTGCATTTGAGAGACTTTGTCTTCGGATGCCGTGTAGGGAATCCCCTGCACGGCATTTTTGTTTCCCGCCGAGATGCCGGGGGAGTCTGTCCCCCGGCCGTCCGGTGCGGACACAGAGGAGGAAGTATAGATGAAACAGAGATTGGCGCCCCTGCTCCTGGTACTGGCCCTGTGCGCGGGGCTGGCCGCCCCCGCCCTGGCCGGCGACGAGCCCGTCCCCGGGCCGTATTTTACCATCAGCACCCAGACGGAGGGCCGCTTTGTCGTGAGGATGGACCGGTCAGCCGACGGCGAGGGCTGGAGCTTTGACGCCGCCACCCGGACCATCGCTCTCAGCGGCGCCGGAATCCAGTACCTGGAGATCTGCCGCGCCGCCGCTCCCGTCAACCTGGTCCTGGCCGACGGGACCACCGGTACCCTGACCGGCGGCAGCGCCGTTCTGGCGGCCCCCCGGGCGGGCCTGACCATCTGGTGGAGCGCCAGGTCCACGGGCGGGGGGCCGCCGGTGTGACCCGCCGCCTCCCCCGCAAAAAGCCGCCGCGTCTGCATCGCAGACGCGGCGGCTTTTTGTGGTCAATAGCGGTTGACCCAGCCGGAGATCAGATAGGTGGGCACCAGCCAGGCGGTCAGGAAAAAGGTCAGGTTGGCAGCAGTCAGAGAGTCCCACGCCCCCTGGGCCGTGAGATAAAAGGCCAGCAGTACCCCGATCACCGAGCCCAGCACTGCCAGCAGGGCTGCGGCGGTCACCGCCCACCGCAGCCGGCGGGCGCCCACCACCGCCTCGGCAAAGGGGGCCAGGCCCTCCCGGCACAGCACGGCGGTGATGACCGGATCGTGGGGGGCGTCCGGGTCGGACAGCTCTACCCGCCGCTCCACCGTGGGAAAGTCCATCTTCTCCACCGGCAGCTTAAACTTCTGCCGCAGCATGGCGGGGATGAGATTGAAGTCACGGGTGGCCAGCACCGGCGACACCTTGCCCCCGATGAGGGAGGTGAGGGACGGGGAGATCACCGGATGGAGAACGTAGTTCAGGGCGAAGATGCCTGCCAGCTCCCCGTCGATGGCGCAGAACACGGCGTTGCGCACGTTGAGGCCCTGGGGCAGGGAGACCTCCAGCAGAGACATGAAGGCGGCGGAGCCCACAGCAATCTGCTCGTTGCGGATGACGGCGGTAAGGCCGCCCCCCTCATGGCGCTCGATGCCGCCGGTGGTGCGGCGGTAGACGGCGCCCTGGGAGCGCAGCAGGTCGTGGAAGATTTTGTCCAGGCCGCTGCCCGCGTCCCGGATGAGGGTGGCGGTGACCGCCACCACCTTTTCCACCGGGTAGTCCCCAAAGATCTTGATGCCGTTCAGGGAGACGGAGCCGGGGGGGAAGAGGTCGGCGTCGGTGAGGAGGATGGCGCTCCCCTGCCGGGCCACGCCGGGCCACCCGCCCAGAGCGGCGCCGCTGGAGGACAGCCGCCGGGACAGCACCCGGAAGGGACGGCCGAACAAAAGCATGCCCGACAGGCAGGCCGCCGAGGCGGTGGTGGCCGACAGGCACCACACCAGCCGCTCCGGGGCCCCCCGACCCACCGAAGCGATGAGGGAGAACAGCAGGCAGGACAGCAGCAGCAGCGGCGCGGCCACCCGGAAGATGCGCTGGGCTCCGTCGTCCTCCTGGATCTGGCTGCCGAAGCCGATGGGAGAGCCCGACCACTTGGCGTAGGCGCTGCGGCCGTTCCAGGCCTTCTCGTCCAGGGTGACCAGATAGGGCTCGGAGGCCGCCGCCGCCGTGCGGCAAGCCATGCGCAGGCCCTGCCGCTTGGAGTAGGTCCCCCACAGGGTGAAGAACAGGGACAGCCCCGCCGCCACGCAGTAGGGGAGGCCCTGCCGCTCCGGGGTCAGGCGCCCCATGGTCAGGGCGTCGGCCAGGGCGAAGAGGCAGGAGAAGGCGGTCAGGGTGTCCGCCCCGGGCCGCAGAGTGAACAGCCGCGCCAGACCCAGAATCAGCCCGTCCGCGCCCAGCAGCATGGCGGCCGCCAGCAGGATGGCCGACAAAAGCCCCTGGAGCGGGACGCTGGCGGCCAGGGCGGCGGGCAGCGGAAAGGGCAGCAGCGGAGCCAGCGTCAGCCACAGCATGGGCAGGCACAGCAGCAGCACCAGCACCGCGCGCAGCCGCAGCAGACCCAGGCCCCTGCCGTACCGGCCCGCCAGCTCCGCCGGCGGCAGGTCGGGGGGCGGGGCCGCCTCTCTGCGGGGCTTGCGCTCCCGGAAGAACCGGCCCGCCGGGGGCTCCTCCTCGTCCACGCCGGGGATGAGCCGCTCGAACCGGAGGGTCTCGTCCGAGACCTCCACCCCCTCCTGCTCAAACATCTGCTCGGCATATGCGTCCGCCTTGCGCTTGAGATGCTCGATGCCCGCCTGGAGAGGGGGCGTGTCATCCTCCGGAAATTCCAGCACCTTGTCCGAGGCGGGCGGCTGCCCCGTCTTGGGCCGGGGCGGCGGCGGGAGGGCCTCCTCCTCTTCCGCGTCCTCCTCCGGCCCGTCCGGGTCCTCCCCGCCGGGCGCCTCCGGCGCCGGGGTCGGGAAGGGCACCACGTTCTCCGGCGGAGGGGGCCGCCGCTTGGCCTCCGGCCAGGGCAGGTCCGGGCCGGAGGGCTTCGGCCCGGAGCCGAATTCCGCCAAAATCTCCTCCAGCGTGAATTCCGCCGCCTCAGTGTCCTTATTCAGCTTGTCATCCCGGTCGTTTGACATCCCTGAATTCCTTGCTTTCTTGATGAGATATTACGGCTCCAGCCGCTGGCGCACCGCCTCGTAGAGCAGGATGGCCGCCGCCGCCGAGGCGTTGAGGGAATTGAGCTTGCCCTTCATGGGGATACTCACTTTGAAGTCGCAGGTCTCGGCCACCAGACGGCCCATGCCCGTCCCCTCCGAGCCGATGACGATGGCCGCCGGGCCCTTCAGGTCGGCGTCGTACAGCCGGGTGTCCCCGTCCGCCGCCGTGCCGAAAACCCACACGCCCGCCTCCTTCAACTCCTTCAGCAGAGCGGGCAGGTTAGCCACCCGGGCCACCGGCACATGGGACACCGCCCCCGCCGAGGTCTTGGCCACCACGGCCGTCAGCCCCGCCGAGCGGCGCTTGGGGATGATGACCCCGTGGGCCCCGGCGCACTCCGCCGTGCGGATCACCGCACCCAGATTGTGGGGGTCGGACAGCTCGTCGCACACCACGATCAGGGGAGGCTCCCCCTTTTCCCGGGCAATGGACAGGATGTCCTCCACCGTGGCGTATGCCCGTACCGCCGCCACGGCGATGACCCCCTGGTGGGCGTGGGTCAGGCTCATGGCGTCCAGCTTGCGCCGGTCGGCCTCCACCACCACGATGCCCTTGCCCCGCGCCGTGGAGGCAATGTGGCCCAGGGAGGCGTCGGTCTCCCCCTTGGCAATATAGATTTTATCCACCGGCGTGCCCGCCCGCAGAGCCTCCAGCACCGCATTGCGGCCCTCGATGACCCCATCGGATTCCTGTTGCCGGTCCTTCCAATCTTCCCGCTTTTCCCGCATGGCTTGTCCTGCCTTTCCGTTCAATCAGCTTTCAGTATACCATATTTGCGCGTGGAGAAAAAGAAGAATTTGCGCGCTTTGACCCGCAGTCCAGGCCAAGCTCCCCGGCCCGTCCGTCCCCCCCCGCTCCCCCCCACCCCACCCCCGTCATTCTGAGGCGCAGCCGAAGAATTCGTCCTTCCCCGTCTCATGCGGCGGCAAAAAGGACGGTGGGAACGGATTCTTCGCTCCGCTCAGAATGACGCGGGGGCAGAGAAAAGGAGCGGTCCATTTGTCCTGGCTATACCAGGAACAATGGACCGCCCCTTATCCGTTCCTTTTTATTGGATTGGAACCGTCTCCCCATCCTGCCCGGAGGACGGGTCCAGACCTACGGTGGTAAATACGGGGTTGTTCTCAAATTTCTCGAATCGAGTCATCCGGTCAAAGTCCCCGCCGCAGAGGTAAACGAAATTGCCCTTAATGACCAGGTCGTAGACGGAATCCTGACCATGCAGGACCGCCGTGTCCTCCGACATGGCCCAGGTCCCTTCATCCAGTGCTTTCCCGCCCTCCCCGAGGTAAAGGGAAAAGTGATCGCCGTCAAAGGTCAGATAGGTCGCAAAATTAACGATCCGATCCGTGCCGAAGGTGCCGTACAGCGCGGCGTCCTTTGGATGCGCCTTCCGCTGTGCATATAGAGAACCCCAGCCGACGAGGCTGAAGAGGAGTAAAAGAAGGATCACGGCCCAGACCAAGAGAGATACCTTGTTCGCTTTTCTCATGTTCTGCTCCCCTTTCGTCCAATCAAGGACCGATGTGACACAAGACTCCGACTTTTGCGTTTCTATCTAAAGGTTATGATACACCCCAACAGTATGTTTGCCAATCATTAATAATGCAATACTCCGATTCAAAAAGGCAGACAGAGGGACGGTTCGCGGCCTGGGCCCGGCCCCCCGGCCCACCCCTCCTCCCCGCGTCTGGGCGTAAAACACCCCCGGTGTCACCAATGTAACACTGGGGGGTGCGGTACAAGACGGGAGAACCGTCCCCTTGTCTGCCCTATTCAATTGGAACCAGGGTATATGGTCCAGCATCTTCAAAATAATAGACATCTAAAGGAACATCCATACTATTCATTACAATGTACCATTTGTTGTCGGTATATAAAGCATAGTTCAAAATTTTTTCGTTAGAAGTTTTTTGTGAATTAATAACTGTATTTAACTCATACAACCTATCGGCTATTTTTTTTATATTAACAATTTCGTAAGAGATTAATTTATCTTGGATAAAGCCATTTACAGCTAATTTTCTAAAGGTTTCGACTTGGGAATTAAAAAAAATCATAGTTGCTGCCTGTTCATATTGCTCAGAAATAATATTATCAAAATATTGGGTTGCCATCTCCTGTACGTCGTTTTTTTCGTTGATATTTTTTTTAATATGTAAAATTGCAACAGTTAATATAAACACAACGATTAGAGCTATAAATAAACCAACATATTTTTTAACTAATCTATACATATACACTCCTTAGAGAAATAGTTATGGGGAGTATATACTTCCCATAACTATTATGAAAAAAGTACTAATACCTAAAGAATTTATGCAAGCTTGTCTACTGAGCGCCACTTTACTGTCCCAGATAAGTCACCACCTGTTCTGTTTGAAACAGCTCCAAAATAAGTATACGTATTGTTAAATTCTGCCTTGGTATCATATGTGTATCCTACCAACGGACACATCTTATAGCTTGTATACTCAAATCCACTATACGATTTCCATATACCGATGCCCACTTTTGTCGTATCGGAGTACCCACCTGACACGGTCATATTCGTGTCATAAGCTATTAGATTGTGTTTTACATCAGAACCCATAAATCCATAATTTGCTGTCCAAAAATATTCATTATCTCCTAAAGGCCCAAATTTATAAGAGAGCAATAGAGTAGTTGAGTCTCTAGGCTGTGGGTCTGTGAGAACGACATGGGCAACATCCTGATTTAAAACGTCCCCGTGGGTTGCAGCGAATGCAGGGGCAGACATGCCAATTGCTAGTGAAAGAGTTAAGGCCATGCAAATAAATTTTGATTTAATATTCATTTTTTTCTCTAGGGCTTGTTTGAAAAAAGGCGGAGATTGTGCTAAAGCAACAAAATAGCGATGGAGGCAAGATACACAAAGGCCAGGAAGGAAGCATCCGACTTGTCATATCGGGTGGCGATTCTGCGAAACCACTTGATTTTCTGGAAAAAACACTCCACCAGATGGCGCTCTTTATACAGATGCCAGTCAACCGGCCGGGGATCGGAAACGTTGCTTTGCGGCGGGATCACATAGCTGGCCCCGTGCGCTGAGATATATTCCCGAATCGTCCGGGCACCATAGGCCCGATCTGCCAGCACGGCACTCCCGCTGATCCTGACTTTTTTCAGCAGTTCAACAGCGTGAACCGAATCGTGGTCATTTCCAGCGGAGAGCAGGAACTCCACCGGGTTTCCCAGACCGTCTACGACAGCGTGGAGTTTTGTGTTCCACCCGCCTTTGGTACGGCCAACCGCCTTATCCGCCGTTTTTTTCCCCGCCATTTGCGCTTTCATGCACCTTTACGCAAGTGGAGTCCATGCTCAGGTTCTCCATATCCGCGTCCGCAGACAGTGTGTGGAATACCGCTTCCAGAGTGCCGTCATCCCGCCATTTGGCGAATCGGGCGTATATAGACTGCCAAGGGCCATAGGTCTCCGGCAGCTCACGCCACTGCGCACCGCTCCGGACGATCCAGAGCATTCCGTTGAGCATGATCCGGTTATCCTTCCGGGGACGACCCCGCTTTCCCGTTTCTTCCGGTGGCAGCAGCGGCTTGATCCGTTCCCATTGTTCTTTTGTTAATTCATATCGTTTCATGCTCGTAGCTTCGCATAACTTGGTTTCTTGTGCAACTTTTATTTTTCAAACAAGGCCTAACCCCTCCTGACAAGCAGTTTTCCGTGGCAAGAAAAATCTTGCCACGGAAAACTGCTATGAAGCTTCTTAGAAGTATACGTCTGTGGTGTTTCTTAGCCTACATCCACCGTAAGTCGTACGTTTTGCAGACCGGAGCCTTGGTGGCTTATGAATAGATTGTATTCATGGGTAGGGTCAACGTTAAAAGACTTTGAGACAGGAGCAGTGCTGTTATAGGCCAGCGAGAAATAATCGGAAATCAACTGCTCATCTTTGTCATAAATCGAAACGTTCACATCCGATTTGCTCGGGTCCTGTGAATCGGTGAAAGTAACTGTGACTACACCAGTTTCATCACTTTCAAATGTCAGTCCAGTAACCAAGGTGGTATTGCTTGTACCCGGATAAGGATTAGCAGGGACACCCCTCACCCATCCGCTAAAAACATTTCTGTCAGCGGTTGCCAGCATAGAGATAGGACTCTGAGGATACCGATGATACTCGGTTCCAGGAATACACATAGACGTATCGACCTGGCTCCAATCAATACCAAAATAATAGGGGTCATCCTCAAGAGATGCGGCACTAGCGGAAACGGCCAGAGAAAGCATCATGCAGACGGCGCACAGGACACTCAGGAGCTTTTTGAACTTTTTCATTATGATATCTCCTTATTCTCGTTTGGGAAATGAATCCTCATGGATGAACGGTACTGGGATACTTGTGCTACGGAGTTTGATTTGCTGAATCTTCTGACGGCCTCACCGCTTTTTAGTCTATAGGGAAAGCCGCGGACCGTCAAATTTCTACCCCATTGGACTCCCCTCCGATCCTCACCGCCCGTCGGCGGGCCATTGGCGTATTTGTGTCCCAAGCTGGGACAGAACTTGAAGCGCCCTATTTATGCTCTCATCCAATAAAACGATTTTCTGCGAAAAGTGCAACGGGCTTTTTTCAAAAGATTTTATTTAGGCCTTGTTTGAAAAAAGATAGAGAATGTGCCAAAGCAACAAAATAGCGATGGAGACAAGATAAACGAAGGCGAGAAAGGAAGCATCCGACTTGTCATATCTGGTGGCGATTCTGCGAAACCACTTGATTTTCTGGAAAAAACACTCCACCAGATGGCGCTCCTTATACAGATGCCAGTCAACCGGCCGGGGATCGGAAACGTTGCTCTGCGGCGGGATCACATAGCTGGCCCCGTGCTCTGAGATGTATTCCCGAATTGCCCGAGCGCCATAAGCCCGATCTGCCAGTACAGCACTCCCGCCGATTCTGACCTTTTTCAGCAGTTCAACAGCGTGAACCGAATCGTGGTCATTTCCAGCGGAGAGAAGGAACTCCACCGGGTTTCCCAGACCGTCTACGACCGCGTGGAGTTTTGTGTTCCACCCACCTCTGGTACGGCCAACCGCCTTATCCGCCGTTTTTTTCCCCGCCATTTGCGCTTTCATGCACCTTTACGCAAGTGGAGTCCATGCTCAGGTTCTCCATATCCGCGTCCGCAGACAGTGCGTGGAATACCGCTTCCAGAGTGCCGTCATCCCGCCATTTGGCGAATCGGGCGTACACGGACTGCCAGGGACCATAGGTCTCCGGCAGCTCACGCCACTGCGCACCGCTCCGGACGATCCAGAGCATCCCGTTTAGCATGGTCCGGTTATCCTTCCGGGGGCGGCCCCGCTTCCCCGTTTCTTCCGGTGGCAGCAGCAGCTTGATTCGTCCCCATTGTTCTTTTGTTAGTTCATATCGTTTCATGCTATTAGCTTCGCATAGCTTGGTTTATTGTGCAACTTTTATTTTTCAAACAAGGCCTAATCTGTTGATTTCGACCTCAATTACGGTATGTATGATATCATCTTAACATATACTTGTCAATAACAATTATATTTACAAGAAGAATATTTTTTGCTAAACTAAAACTATCCTAGGAAAAGGTGCACCATGATGCCAAGGAACAGCGACAAAACCACAAAGAGCGGCACGACCGCCAGTATCAACGACCAGCTCAAAAAGGCAACGACAGAAATGTTGGTGCTTTTTGTGCTGCGCCAAAAACCCATGTACACCTACGAGATGATGAGCACCATCGAGCGGCTGAGCGAAGGTAGGCTGAGCTTCAACACCCTGTACCAGGCCATCTACCGCCTGCGGGACTTCGGATATATCAGCGAGTCCGACAAGGTCCTGTCCGAGGATAACCGCATAAGGATCTATTTTTCCATCACGGAGGCGGGCGAGGGTTACCTCAGAGACCTGAGGGTGGAGTATCAGAATTTCATCGACACCATATCCCTGATTTTTTCAAAGGACGGCAGACTGGATGAGGGCGACGGACATGAAAACTGAATGGAAAGCCTATTATCGTGATTTGGCGTGGCGGCTGGAATGTCCGAGGGCGAAGCGCAGGGAATTGATCGAAGAGACACGACGGGCCGTCACGAATTTCATGGAGGAGGCCCCCCACGCCGAATTTGCCGACGCGGTACGGTTCATAGGTACGCCGGCAGAGCTGGCGCGGTCCTACAACGAGCTGCTGGGGCCGGAGGCCACCGAAAAATTCCGCAGGGGCAGGCGCATCCGGCGCAGGATTGTGCTGGGCTTTGCAATTGTGGCCCTCGCCGTGGCGGTCATTTACTGCGCTTACTTACGAGAGCGGCAACACGACGTAAATATAACAGAAGAAAAAACAATTGTCATATACAAAACAGAAGAGGGAGAGAATCCATGAAAAAAATGATTTCTATGTTGACAGCTCTCGCTTTGGTATTGTCGTTGTGCCTTATCCCGACTTGTTCCGCTTACGGGCGGGAGAATACGAAAGTAGTCGATTTGGGGAACGGCATCACGGTGGAAACGACGACTACCGTTTACGATTCGCTTTTGCGCAGTTCCACACAAAAGGCGTCCTCTACCAGTAAGTTTAAAAATAACGGTGAATTGATCGCCACTGTCACTCTGACCGCTACTTTCGGTTATGACGGCTCCCGCGCGTGGGTGGTCAGCGCCTCCGGCTCCCACTCCATGGAGAGCGGCTGGACATACAGCAACCAGAGCATCTCCAAATCGGGCGGGACGGCCAATCTGACGGCGGACATCAAGAGCACCACCGGACTGGGCGCGTTCCCCGTCGACATCAGCCTGACCTGCAGCAAGGACGGCGACATCAGCTAAAGGAACGATATGTGAAAAATAAGGCCGGCCCGCGGTCCTGGAAAAACCAGGACAGGCGGGCCGGCCTTTTCCCTTAGCGCGCGGAGCGGATTCACAGAAAGTTTACGGGGGGTTTTCTTGTATTTTAAGGTGTTGTGTGCTATATTAAAGCAAACTTGTTATACAATAGGATAGCAGGCGAAAGGTTCCAATAAAGGAGGACACGCCTTGAACCAAAATAACAACAAGGGCTCGGGGAACAACTCTGGCGGAAATAAAAACATGATGGGGATCATCTCCATCATCCTCTGGGCCCTCATCATCGTGCTGATGGTCAACTATGTCACGTCCATGGCCACCACCCGGCAGAGCACCGAGATCGACTACTCGGAGTTCGTCCAGATGGTGCGGGACGACAAGGTGGCCTGGGTGGTGATGGAGAGCAACAAGTACACCATCTACCCCAAGCCCGACGCAGCCGCCCAGACCCAGTCCGCCAAGCCGGAGACGACGGAAAGCCCCATTCCCGGCCTGGAGGGCCTCATGCAGTCCGCTGAGAGCGGCACCGATCAGTGGAAGCAGCAGCTCAAGAGCGGACCCTCTTACTACTGCGCCCCCATCGCCAGCGACAGCGAGATCGCCCGCCTGATCCCCCTGATGGAGGAGCACGGCGTGGTCTACGGCCCGCCCTATGTGGAGCAGCTCTCCCCCATCATCTCCCTACTCATCTCCTATGTGCTGCCCGTCATCATCATGGTGGTGCTCTTCTCCTTCCTGTTCCGCAACATGTCCTCCAAGATGGGGGGCGGCCTGGGCGGCGTGGGGAAGGCCAACGCCAAGGTCTATGTGGAAAAAAAGACCGGCGTCACCTTCCGGGACGTGGCCGGTCAGGATGAGGCCAAGGAGTCCCTGGAGGAGATCATCGACATCCTCCACAACCCCCAAAAATACACCGAGATCGGCGCCAAGCTGCCCAAGGGCGCCCTGCTGGTGGGCCCCCCGGGCACCGGCAAGACCCTGCTGGCCAAGGCTGTGGCCGGAGAGGCGGGGGTCCCCTTCTTCTCCATCTCGGGCTCCGACTTCGTGGAGATGTTCGTGGGCGTGGGCGCCAGCCGGGTCCGCGACCTCTTCAAGGAGGCCAGCAAAATGGCCCCCTGCATCGTCTTTATCGACGAGATCGACACCATCGGCAAATCCCGGGACAACCGCCTGGGCGGCAACGATGAGCGGGAGCAGACCCTGAACCAGCTCCTGGCCGAGCTGGACGGCTTCGACCCCACCAAGGGCGTCATCGTCCTGGCCGCCACCAACCGGCCCGAGGTGCTGGACCAGGCCCTGCTGCGGCCCGGCCGGTTCGACCGCCGTATCACCGTGGACCGGCCCAACCTGGCCGGTCGTGTGGCCACCCTCCAGGTCCACACCCGCAATATCCGCCTCTCCGAGGACGTGGACCTGAACAAGATCGCCCAGGCTACCGCCGGCGCTGTGGGCGCCGACCTGGCCAACCTGGTCAACGAGGCCGCCCTCCGGGCCGTGCGCCTGGGCCGCCGGGCCGTCAATCAGGAGGACCTGCTCAAGTCCTTCGAGCTGGTCATCGCCGGGTCGGAGAAAAAGGGCACCGTCCTCACCGAGCACGAAAAGAAGCTGGTGGCCTATCACGAGGTGGGTCACGCCCTGGTGGCTGCCAAGCAGAAGAACACCGAGCCCGTCCAAAAAATCACCATCGTTCCCCACACCCAGGGGGCGCTGGGCTTTACCCTCCAGACCCCGGAGGAGGAGAAGTTCCTCAACACCAAGGACGAGATTCTGGCCAAGATCCGGGTCTGTATGGGCGGCCGGGCCGCCGAGGAGCTCATCATGCACACCCAGACCACCGGCGCAGCTCAGGATATCCAGCAGGCCACCAGCCTGGCCCAGTACATGGTCACCATGTACGGCATGTCCGACGAGTTCGGCATGACCGGGCTGGCCTCCCGCCAGAGCCAGTATCTGGAGGGGGGCTACGGTCTCAACTGCGCCCAGGAGACCGCCGCCCAGATCGACCGGCTGGTTACCAAGATCATCAAGGACTGCTATGCCGAGGCCATCCAGATCCTGCGGGACAACGAGGAGATGCTCCACGCCATCACCAGCTACCTGCTCCAGAAGGAGACCATCACCGGCACCGAGATGAAGGCCATCCTGGAGGGGCGGGACCCGGAGCTGGCCGAGGCTGAGGTCTCCGGTGTGAGCCGGGCAATGCGTGGTCCGGCGGCCCAGCCCGCCGTCACCGACGGCGTGGAGGCCCCCGCCCGAAATATCCACATCGTCAGCGATCCCCCCGTGGCCCCCCCGTCCCCGGCGGAGGAGCCGGGCGTGCCCAGTCCGCCCGACGAAAACAAGACCCAGGAGTGATGAAAGAGGTCCCGCGGCAACGCCGCGGGACCTCTTTGCTGTCTCACAGCCTTCTCCAGATTTGACAAAGGATAGAAACTGTGGTATCATGATACCAATTTCATAAAAAAGAACCGTCGATGCGGAAGCATAGAAGGGCTTTTTAGTATTTTTACTGTGAGGTAAGCGTATGAAGAAAGCCGCTTCTATTTTTTTGCGCGCGGACATTGTCCAGGAGGACATTCGGAGACTGACGCTGTGGCTGCAGAACCAGCGCGTCACCCGGTTCCTCAACGAGGACGCCCGGGTGGTGGACGAGCTCAACCGGCTGCTGGCCGACGTGCCGGCTCCCATGCTCCGCTATCACATGAACCAGCAGGGCCGCTTTTTTCTGGTGTGCCCGGAAGGGGGCGGCCCCATCGGCTTTTTGAAGCTGCGGGAGCACGCCGTCGGAACCTATGAGATGGTGATCGTCATCGGGGACGAGACCCTCTGGGGCAACGGCTATGGCCGGCAGGCCGTGCGGGCTGCCGTGGCCAAGGTTTTTCTGGAGTGGCGAGGCCGCAGCCTGACGGCCCGCATCTATCACGGAAACACCCGGTCGGTGGGTCTGGTGTGCGGCTGCGGCTTTCGGGAGCGGGAACGGCTGGAAAAACTGAGCTGCTATCGCATCACCAGGGAAGAGTATCTGGCCCAAGCCGAGCGGGGCGGGAGCCTGCGCTACGGCACGTGATGAAATGAAGGCAGGGGCGCTGTATCGGATGGATACAGCGCCCCTGCCTTTTTGTCAAAGCTCCTCCATATGCCGGTCCACCAGACTCAGCAGCTCCAGGTCGCTGGAAAAGGACATGGGCGATTGGCCCTCCATCCAGTCCACCGCTCCCTGCCAGGTGGCGTTCCGGCGGGTGAGGATGGCAAGCTGGAAGGTGGTCCGGGCGCCTCTGGACGCCTCCACCTCCGCCTCGCTCATGGCTCCGTCGGGCAGCACGGAGGCCGGGTACTCCGACGCGTCCTGGACAAAGGTGCGGATACGCTGGGACGCCTGAGGAAAATTCTGGGCGTCCAGCACCCCCTCCACCTTTAAAAGCAGGTCGCCCAGGTCCGCAAAGGCCATGGGGGCGGTCAGCCGTTGGCTGACGATCCGGCCGCTGAGCCGGCCGTCCTCCTTTTTGTCTACACAGATGCGGAAAAGGCCGTTTTTCGGATTCAGTTTGGTGCTCATATCCTCACCTCATTTGGTTTTTTTCGGCTCCGCCGGCCAAGGCGGCCAGGCGGCGGATCATCCAGTCGCTGTTGGCGGCGTGGCGGAGCGCGGTGTCCGGATGGACCCGCCCGGCCTGGACCAGCCGCAGAATGCTCTGGTCCATGGTCACCATCCCCTCCTGGCTGGAGGAGGCGATGACGCTGTCCAACTGGAACGCCTTGGATTCCCGGATCATGTTGCGCACGGCGGGGTTGACCGTCATGACCTCAAAGGCGGGGACCTGCGCGCCGTCCTCCGCCTGGAGAAGCTGCTGGGAGACCACGCCCTCCAGCACCAGAGCCAGTTGGGTGCGGATCTGCTGCTGCTGGGCCGGGGGAAAGGCGTCCACGATGCGGTCCACCGTGTTGGCCGCCCCGATGGTGTGGAGGGTGGAGATGACCAGATGGCCCGTCTCTGCGGCGGTGACGGCCGCCTTGATGGTCTCGGCATCCCGCATCTCCCCCAGCAGGATGATATCCGGAGCCTCCCGCAGGGCCGCCCGCAGAGCCGCGTCGTAGGAGGCGGTATCGGTATACAGCTCCCGCTGGGTTACCACGCTCATTTTATGCTGGTGCAGGTATTCAATGGGGTCCTCGATGGTCACCACATGGGCTTCGCGGGTGGAGTTCACATGGTCCACCAGACAGGCCAGGGTGGTGGTTTTGCCGCTCCCCGCCGGGCCGGTGACCAGCACCAGGCCGTGGGGATAGTCGGCAAAGGCCATTACATTGTCCGGGATGCCCAGGGCGTGCCGGTCGGGCAGGTTGAAGGACACCACCCGGATGACCAGGGCCAGGGAGCCCCGCTGCCGCAGGGCGTTGACCCGGAAGCGGCTGAGGCCGGAAACGGCGAAGGAAAAGTCGTCGTCCCCGGTATCCAGCAGCTTGGTCATGTCCCGGCCCGCCAGGGAGTAGAGCTCCTGAGTCAGCGCCAGGGTCTGGGCGGGAAAGAGCTTCTCCCCCTCCCGGCACAGACGGCCGTTGATCTTATAGTCCACCGGCAGGCCGGCTACCACCAGCACATCAGAGGCCTCACGGGTTACGGCGTTTTGCAGGATATCAGTCAGGGGCATAACTACCGCTCCTCTTCGTTGTTCGCCGGGGCCCCGGGGATCAGCCCGACGGCAGGGTGCCGTCAAAGACCGGCAGAGGGTCCGCCTCCGCAGGGGCGGTTTCCCCCTGGGCCGGGACGGTCTGCCAGGCCAGAACGGCCACGGTGCCGTCCGCCCGGCGGGCCAGGTGGATGCGCAGGGACTGGGCCTCCGTCATGGGCAGGGTGGCCTCCAGCTCCTCCTCACTGCCGGTGGAAAAGCCGGACAGGAGCCGCGCGGCCTCGGCGTCGGCGGCGTAGTAGGCCGCCACCGTGTCGGCGTTGATGCGGGACAGGGCCCAGTCAGCCCGGGCAGAGGTATAGGTCAGGGCGGAAAAGACCGCCAGAGTGAGCACCAGCAGGACGGTGAGCACCGTCAGCACGCCCACGCCGACGGGGGAACCGCGGTCATCCTTCACGGCAGGCTCACCTCCAGTTCATAGACGAGGCGGCCGTCCCTGGATATGCGGACCCGTCCGGTTTGGACGGAGGTCCCGCCGCCGGTACGGGTGTGCTGCACCTGGTAGCCGTCCACGGTCCGGTCGGCCCCGTCCCCGTGGCTCCGCCACGTCTCGGCGGCGGTCTGGGCCAGATAGACCGCCTGGGTCAGCTCGGTACTCTCCCGGCTCATGGATCGGGCCCTCACCAGCAGAGCCACGCAGACGGCGGCGCACAGGGCAAAGATGACCAGGTCCAGGATCAGCTCGACCAGCAGCAGACGGGCGCGGGAGCGATCGTTCACAGCATGCCCACCTCCCCGCCAAGCCGGCAGCGGGGGGCCACCGACACGGAAGAGACCGTCCCGTCAGAGGCGGTGGCGGTGAAGCAGAGCAGGCCGCCCTCGGCACGGATGTCCAGGGACGAAAGCTCCAGCACCGGTAGGCCGTCCTCCGGCAGGAGGGGATAGCCCTCCTCCACGTAGAGCTCCCGAAGCTGGCCGCCGTAGCAGTAGAGCAGGGTGATATAGCTGGACCCGCCGGCGGGCTCCACCAGGGCCAGCGCGTCGCCGCCGCCGAAGGACTCCACATAGACGCATCCGTCGGCGTCGGAGCGTCGGACCTGATGGACCAGGTAGCTTAGGGCGGTGCGGCGGGTGTAATTGACTTCGGCAACGGCCGCCGTGTCCCGGTAGGCCCCGCTGGCCAGCAGGGTCAATCCCATGGCCAGCACCGCGAACAGGGCGCACAGGGCAAAGACGGCGGCGGAACGGAGGCCGCCGCGGGGCAGAGCGGGTGACAAAAGGCGGAAGCCTCCTTTCCAGTGGGGGGAGTGCCGCCGGGCACCCCCGAAGGGGGGACGCGCAGCGGCCAAGCGTTTCGGCGCCAGCCGAAACCTTGCCGCAGGCCGAATTTACTTCGGCCGAGGAAGAAACAAGAAAAGGGGCCCCCGTCGGCCGCGTCAGCGGTCGATGGGGAAGGCGGAACGGAGGCCGCCGCGGGGCAGAGCAGGTGACAAAAGGCGGAAGCCTCCTTTCGGGAATGAGGACCGCTCTCAGCGGATGGGCAGTACGGTGATGTCCGGCATCAGATTGGAGGCGACGTAGCGGTAATCCACAAAGTACCGCTCCCGGTCCACCGACACGCCATAGCGCTCCTCCAGGTCGGACAGGTCCCGGGGGTAGGCCCCCTCCAGGGCATAGCACTGGACCGCCGCCCGCCGGATGGACTGCTCAGCCAGGGAGAGGGATTCCCGGCCTGCCCGGTTCCCCAAAGCGCCCGTGATGAGAAACAAGGCCAGCGGCAGGGCAACCAGCACCCCCAGCAGGGGCAGCGTCCGGCAGAGAGAAGGGCGTTTCATGCGACGTCACGACCTTTCCTAGCCGCCCACGGCGGACAGCACCCCCAGCAGAGGCAGCATGACCGACAGCAGCACCAGGCCCACCGCCGCGCACAGCACGATGACCAGAGCATATTCAAACCGGGAGAGCAGACGGGTTAACAGCTCCTCCCCCTCCGCCTGGCAGCGGGCGGCCACCTCGGTCATGGCGGCGTCGGAGGCGCCGGAGCGGAACCCGGCGGACAGCAGACCGGCCTGGAGGCCAGTGAGCAGGCCGGCGTCCTCCACCGCCCGGGGGAAGGGGACGCCGGAGAGCATCTGTGCCCGGCACGTCCCCACCTGGGTCTGGAGGGGAGTGCGCTCCAGCAGCTCGGCGGTGCGGTCCATGGCCTCGTCCAGAGGCAGGCCGCTCTGGAGCATCAGGGCCATGGCGGAGGCGAACTGCCCCCGGGCCAGGGCGGCGCCGGTGGCCCCCCGGGCAAAGAGCGCGGCCCCCCGCTCCCCTCGGAAAAAGAGAAGCAGCACCGCCGCTCCCGCCAGGAGCAGGACGGCCAGCGCCACCGCCGCCCAGCGGCCCAAGCCGCCGAAACGCAGCAGGGCGGCGGCCATGGGGGATGCGCCGCCCCCCACCTGGGCAAAGACCTGCGTGAGCACCGGCAGCACCCGGCGCACCAGCACCAGGAACACCAGCGCGATGAGAGCGGCCATCACGGCGGGATAGGTCACCGCCCGGCGGAGCGCCTCGCCGGTGGCAGACTGGCGGCGGTAATAGCCGCTCAGGGCCTCCAGCACCTGCTCCGCCCGCCCGGCGGCCAGGCCGATGGATACCATACGCAGCAGATAGGGGGGGAACTCCCCCGCTTCCGCCAGCGCCCGGTCCAGCGGCACGCCGGCGGTCAGCGCGTCCCGCAGGCCCGCCAGCAGGGCGCGGCTCCGGGGCGTGGGGGCGTCCTCCGCCAGCAGGGCTGCGCTGTCCGACCAGGACATCCCCGCCCGGCAGAGCTGGCCCAACTGCCAGCACAGGACGGACAGCTCGTCGCCGGTCAGAGCGGTCTTCCTCTCGTTTCGTTTCATGACAGACCTCGCAGGTTACAGATTGGCGGTCCCCCCAAAAAAGGGGAGAAACAGGGACGGGCAGACCTGGGCCAGCCCGTCCCTGCCAGGGGATCAATAGGCGTACTTTTGGCTGTAGTTGGAATCGGTGGTGACATATTCCATAATGGAAGGGCTCCGCTTGCCGCTGGAGACAAAGGTGGGGTCCATCAGGGTCCAGTCCTTGCCGTCAAACTGGATGGCGCCGGCAATCCAGCCTGTGCCCTCCACATAGACGTCGATCCAGGCGTGGTAGACGGTGCCCGCATACCCCACCACCAGCTTGCAGGGAATGTTCTGACTGCGGAGCATGGCGGTCATCACGGCGGCATAGTCAAAGCAGATGCCCTTTTTGGCCGCCAGAATGTCGTCCACCACCGGCAGGTAGCCGGAGGAAACGGTGGACGCCTTGTCGTAGTCGTAGGTGAAATGGTCCACCACAAAGTCAAAGACCCTGCCCACCTTGTCCAGGTCGCCGGAGGCGTCCTGACACAGCTCCGCCGCCTGGGCCGCCGTGGCGCTGTCGGCGGTGTAGTTGACGTACTGATTGCTGTAGAGGAAGGGCAGAAAATCGTTGCGCAAGGTCATCTTCACCGAGGTGGAGTAGGCCTGGGCGTATTTGGAGCCGTTGGTATTTTCAAAGACCTTGACGGAATAGGTGCCGTCCCCCTCGGTGAGCGGGAAGGTCTCAGGTTCGCCGGCGTTGTTCAAGTCATAGGTGTAGGTGGCGCCGCCGGTCTTGGCGATCTGGACCTTGATGCGCACGCTCTTGCCGCCGGTATACGCCACGATGAGATAGCCCTCGCTCAGGTTAGAGGCGTCCACGCTGGCCTTGGCGTTGGAGTAAACGGTGACGCCGGTCTGGGTCTCCTGCTTGGCAGGCAGACAGGCGGCCCGGGCAGACTTGGCCTCCGCCCCGGCGGCCCCGGCGGCCAGCGCCGCCCCCGCCAACAGGCACAGACCCACCAGCAGGCTGCCCGCCCGCCGGAACAGAGTCTCTTTCATGCGTTCTCACCCTCCAAAGGAGCAGATTCCAGATAGTCAAAGTCGCTGCTGTCGTCAAAGATCCCGTCCAGAAGGGCCCGGACCACGATGCGGTGGTCGGAGATACCGATGGGTTCGCAGGAGGTGATGGTCAGGCAGCTATAGCCCGTGGTGGCGATGGGGCTCCAGTCGTCGGGCTCCACCACCCAGGTGTCGTCGTAGAGATAGCGGTAGATGCAACCGCCGCCGGTGAGGTAGAAATAGTCCCCCTCCCCCAGCGTGTCCACATAGTAAAAAGGGGCGTGGTCGGTGACGTTGCCGTTCTTGTCCAGGCCATTGCGGTGGCCCGCCAGGGACACGTTGCGGTTGCCCTCCCCGGGGAGCTGGGCGTACTCGTACAGCCCCACCCCCTTGCTCAGGGTCTGGGCGTCGGTGCCGTCCCAGATGGTGCGGGTGATGCCGATGGCCGGGATATACAACTCCAGAGATCCGTCCACGTAGTCCCTGCGCTCCTGAGTGATGGGCCAGGCGCCCACCTTCAGACCGTCCACCACCTCGGGCATCACGGAGGCGGTGGGCTCCGGTGTGCCGGAGGGCGCCGGGTCGGGCTCGGCCGTGGGGGTGGGAAGAACGGCGGAGGGGGTGGGGCTGGGCTCCGGCGCTGAGGCGTTCCGCCCGGACAGCAGCAGCGCCGCCGCCAGCAGAAGCAGGACCGCCGCCCCGGCCAGGACGGCCGTCAGGATGGTTTTGGTGTTGGCTTTCATACGCTCTCCACTTATCAATCTATGCCGAACGTTCAGTTTAGTTCGATCTCCCGCACCCGGACGGTCAGCTTGAGGAAGTTGCGCCGGTGCTGCTGGTAGAAGGCGTTGACCACCCGGTCCATGACCATGTTGCTGTCCTCAAAGTTGGCGGCGGGCAGCAGAATGACAAACTGAGCCCCGCTGAATTTGGACACCACATCGCCCCGCCGCAGGTTCCGAACCAGGACCTCCTGAAGCTGGTCCATGGTGGCGGAGAGCACCTTCAGGGGCGGCACGCCCCCGTCGGGCAGGGACACGGTGATGAGGCACAGGTGGACGCAGGCGCCGCTCCGGAGGGCGCGGCGGGCCTCCAACCGGTAGGCCTCCTTGAAGAAGCCGTACTCACAGACAAAGGCGCCGGGCCGGGAGGCGGCCTCCTTCAGATCCCCCATAATGACGCCCAAGTCGGTCTCCAGCGTCTTTTCTGTGGACATGATCTCGATATACAGCGCCCGCAGCTCCTCCGACGGGCGCACGCCCAGGTTGCGATAGAGCAGGTCAGTGGCCTTTTCGTAGTGGGCCAGGGCGGCGGTGTCCCGGCCCTGCCGCAGCAGGGAGCGGACGATCAGGGTGTGCAGGCCCTCATCCAGGCCGTCCAGGGCGCTGGCCTGCTGGCAGATGTCCTGCATCTCTTCAAAGAGCTCCGCCTGTTCCAGCAGGACGGCCTGGGCCTTTACCGCCGATAAGTACAGCCCGTGGTAGCGCACCGACAGGGGGATAAGCCACATCTGGTGGTCCAGCTTGGGCAGCAGGTCCCCCTGGTACAGGGAGAGGGCGCTGCGGTAGAGGTCCATGCGGGATTCGCTGGAGAGGGACTCGTCCGCGGCCCGGGCGCACAGCGCCTCGAACCGGTCGGTGTCCAGGTCGCAGCCCACCGCCGGATTCCACAGATAGGCCCCCCGCTGGGCCAAAATGGGCTGCAGCTCGCCGAACAGGGGCTCCAGCATGGAGCGGATGCGGTAGAGCAGCGTCTTGAGGGCGTTGACCGGGTTGGAGCTGTTGTCGTCCGGCCAGAACGTCTCGATAAACTCCGTTTGGGGGACTGGCCGGTCCCGGTGCAGGATCAGATAGGCCAGTACGCTCCACAGCTTCAGAGAGCGGTTGATGTCGTCGGTAAGGGTCGTTCCGTCCAGCTCCAGGGCAAAGCCCCCGAGCAGGGAGACGGAAACCGTTTTGATCACCGTTGGCTCTGCAGTGCGCTTCATACACAGGGCCTCCTTCCAGGGCGGATGGATTCGAGATTTCGCAAAAGAGGAATCAGCGGATCAAGCGCGGCCCCAAGCAAGAAGGGGCTATCATAATTATAGTAACAGATTTTTCAAAAAAAAGAAAGGGAGAAATTACAGATTATCAAAAAATTTTTTAAGAAATAAAAAATATGTAACCAAATTGGAGGAGGAGCCGAGCAAGCCTTGCGTTTCTGGGGCGGATAGAGTAAAATAACCGGGAAAAAGGAGGCGGGAAGCATGGAGCAGAACTATGGGATCACCAGTCCGGAGCTCTTTACCATCCTTGACGGGGACCGGGCCTGGCGGGGGGCGGACCAGGAGTGGTACGCCGACGAATGGCAGCGCAAGGCGGGCTGCGGCCCCACCACCGCCTCCCACCTGGTCAGCTATCTGGCCGATACCCGGCTGGGCTGGGGGGATTTGTACCCCTCCCACAGCCGCCGGAAGAGGGACTTTCTGGCTCTGATGAACGAGATGTGGGAGCACGTCACCCCCGGCCGCATGGGGGTCAACACCCTGCACGCCTTTGTCCGGGGGCTGGAGAGCTATGCCCGGGAGAAGGGGCTGGAGCTTCCCATCCGGGAGCTGGACGTGCCCGCCCTCAAGTCCGCACGGCCCACCGTCGGCCAGTGCGCCGCCTTCCTCCGCACCGCCCTGGCCGCCGACAGCCCGGTGGCTTTCCTGAATCTGTCCCACGGGCTGGTGAAGGAGCTGGATAGCTGGCACTGGGTCACCATCGTAGGGCTGGAACAGCACGGAGACGGACTCATGCAGACCACGATCCTGGACGGCGGCCGGGAGTACGCCGTTGACTTCCGGCTGTGGTTCCAGAGCACCCGGGCCGGAGGCGGGCTCATCTATGTGCCGGGGGTGTGAGCGATGCGGGATTATTTGGCCGGACACTGGACGCTGGTCCTGCTGTGGGCGCTGGTCCTGAGCGCGGTGGATTTCTGCCTAATGGGGGTCGATAAGCGGCGGGCCCGCCGGGACGCCTGGCGGGTACCGGAAAAGACCCTGTGGCTGTTCGCCCTGCTGGGGGGAGCTCCCGGCGGCTGGCTGGGGATGCGGGCCTTTCACCACAAGACCCGCCACTGGTATTTCCGGTACGGCTTCCCCCTGCTGGCGGCGCTGGACGCCGCTCTGCTGCTCTGGCTGCGGCTGGGGTGAGCGGCGGTGAGCGACAATCTTTTCCCTTGACAATCCCCCGGGGCGGGTGTATAGTGAGGAAGCTGTTTTGCTGTATGAAATGATTGACGTGTTCCTCGATTGTTTGTACGAAATCGGGGGACATGTCTTTTTTTGTCTCACAAAACAAGTTTTTTGCAGGAGGTATCCGATATGTATCAGGGTACTGTAAAGTGGTTCAACGCGGAGAAGGGCTTCGGCTTTATCTCCAACGACAACGGCGGCGAGGACGTGTTCGTCCACTTCTCCGCCATCCAGACCAGCGGCTATCGTCAGTTGGAAGAAGGCCAGAAGGTCACCTTCGATACCGAGCCCGATCCCCGCGGCAACCGCGGTCTGCGGGCCGTCAATGTGGTCCCCTGCTGAAACAGGCCGGACGCAGAAACGCGGGGGAGAGGCGCCGCCTCTCCCCCGCATTTTGTTGGACCGGCTTGACTTTTTTGACGAAGAATGGTATAGTAGCACCCACATAAGGGAGTAGTCGGCGCGCTGCGCAGCCGGGCCAACATACTGGAGGGAGGACCTCCTGGCTCGGCTTGAAATGACGAGACTTATCTGTTTGAGGCAGATGGGTCTCTTTTTTTGTGCCCTCTGCAAAGAAAAAGGAGGAACCAAACCATGCAGCTTTGGGAACTGTTCGTCATCGCGGTGGGCCTGTCCATGGACGCCTTCGCCGTGTCCATCTGTAAGGGGCTGTCCGTGCAGCGGCTGCGCTGGAGCCACGCCCTCACCGCTGGAGCGTGGTTCGGGGCCTTTCAGGCCCTGATGCCCCTGGCCGGCTGGCTGCTGGGCACCCGGTTTGAGGGGATCATCACCAGCGTGGACCACTGGGTGGCCTTTGTGCTGCTGGTCCTGATTGGAGGCAACATGGTCAAGGAGTCCCGGGGCGCGTGCGAGGCGCTGGACGCCTCCTTTGCCGTCCGGGCCATGCTCCCCCTGGCTGTGGCCACCAGCATCGACGCCCTGGCCGTAGGGGTCACCTTCGCCTTCCTCGGGGTGGACATCCTCCCCGCCGTCTGCTTCATCGGCTGCACCACCTTCGTCCTCTCCGCCGTGGGGGTCAAGGCAGGCAGCGCCTTCGGCGCCCGGTTCCAGTCCAGAGCGGAGCTGTTCGGCGGTGTGGTGCTCATTGCCATGGGCGTGAAGATCCTGCTGGAGCACCTGGGGGCGCTGGGATAAACAAGGGGCCGGACGCGCAGCGTCCGGCCCCTTGTTTCTGATGGGAGCTACAGCCAGACGGCCCAGTCCCCATAAGCATAGGTGCCGCTTCCGTGATGGAGCCTGCCCTCGGATTTCAATTCCCGGAAGGCGTCCCGCATCCGGACCAGAATATCTGGGCCAACCGCCAGACTGTGGTGGCCGGGAAAGACTCGCTTGACGTCCAAGGAGGCCACCTTTTCCAGGGAGAGAAGGTAGGCCTCCGGGTCGGTAGAGGGATAATAGGCGAAAAGGGTGCCCAGGTAGACAAGGTCGCCGGTGAAGAGGTAGCCCCGGTCCGCCTCATAAAAGCACATATGCCCTGGAGAGTGCCCGGGCGTGTGAAGTACCTGGATGCGGCGGTTGCCAAGATCAATGAGGTCGCCGTCCCGCAGCACCCGGGTAGGCGTGCCCTGGAAGAGAGAGTAGGTGCGGACGTCGTAGCCCTCCGGCAGATCGCAGCGATCCACCACCATGTCCTGGATCTGCGCCGGCGACAGAGGAAAGCCCCCGTGGAGCCAGTCCAGTTCAGCTTCGTGGGCGTAGAAGTCGGGAAAGTAGCGGTGGCCGCCGATATGGTCCCAGTGAATGTGGGTGGCTACGGCGGTGACCGGCTTTTGCGTCAGCCGGACCACCTGGTCATAAATATTGCAGATGCCCAAGCCGGTGTCGATAAGCAGGCTGCGCTCCGAGCCGTTGAGCAGATAACAGTGGGTCTCCTCCCAGTGGCGGTACTCGCTGAGAATAGAAGTATCTGGGTCGATTTGGTCCAGGGTAAACCAGTCTTTCATGGGTGTGCGGCTCCTTTCTCGCTACAGTTTCAGCACGGCGCCGGAGGACAGAGAGTGAAGCCGTTCCCCCAGTACCGGGCGCAGCAGCTCATAGGCCGGCGCGCCGGTGCAGTGGCCGGTCCAGACCTCCTCCACGCCCAGCTCCAAAAGACGGCGGCCCAGCGCCTCCACCGCCGCGGGCGGCGCCCCCAGGGTGGTCACGCCCCCGTGGCCCATCAGGTGAAAACCGCCCAGGAAGGCCCGAACGGGCCGGCCGGGGAAGAAACGCCGCGCCTCCTCCACCACCGTATCCGCCCCGGCGTGGGAGCAGCTACTAAAGAGCACCAGCCCGTCGTCAGTCACAAAAATCAGGCTCTGTTCATGGGAAAAGTCGTCGTCCACTGCCCCGACGGCGGTCTCCCGGTACATGGACACGGCCCTCCCCCGCCGGGCCAGGCCGGGGGTGTCGTGGGGCAGCAGCCACACGCCGGGGGCGGCCTCCAGAGGCCCGTCCACGAAGCGCAGCCGCTGGGCGTACCCGGCCAGCTCCCCCGGCACGCCGATGTACCGGGGCTCGGACCGGGTGCGGACATAGCCGGGCTCCAGCGCCTGGGGGCGCAGGTAGAGCGGCGCGGCGGCGTTGCGGGCAAAAAAGGCCGAAAAGCCGCCGGCGTGATCGAAATGGCCGTGGGAGAGGACGGCGGCGTCCACCGCCCCCAGATCCACCTCCAGCGCGGCGGCGTTTTCCACCAGGCGGGGACTGGCCCCCGCGTCCAGCAGCCAGCGGCGACCGCCGTGCTCGATGTGAAGGGACAGGCCGTGCTCGCAGGCCAGGCCCGCCGGGGCGGTGTTCTCGATCAGGACGGTGACGCGCATGAGCTCACTCCTCCTTCTTCGGCAGCCGGTGCCGGGTGCCGTCCGGTTCCTGGATGAGGGTGCGGTCCAACTGCTGCTCCAGGCTCTTGCGGACGGCGGCCACGTATTCCGCCCGCAGGGCGGCCCGGTCGGCCTCCTCCGCCGGGGTCAGGGCCTCCCCGGCCTTCACCCGGCGGGCGTAAGCGTTGATGCGGTCGATCTTTGCCTGTTCCATGCTCCCGGCTCCTTTCCGCTACACGTAGCGCTCGATCACGATCATGGTCCGGCCCTTCTTGGAGGGGCCGGACACCTCTTTCAGCACGCACTTGCCCAGGCCCCGGCAGGTGATCACGTCCCCCTCCGCCACGGTCCGGTCGGGCTTGACGCACTCCCGACCGTTGAGGGCCACCTTCCCCGAGGAGATGGCGTCGGCCATTTTGGACCGGGCCAGGGAGAAGCCCGAGGAGGCCACCGCATCCAGCCGCAGGGTGGCCACCGTGTCCCGGATGATCTTGACCTGCCGGACGGGGGGGACCAGCTCGTCCAGCGCCATGGGGACCGCCCGGACCCGCTGACGGCCCACCTGGTCGAGCTGGGTCAGCAGGACCTTTTCCGCCTCCTCCAGCACGATCACCTGACAGGCGCCCTCCCCCACCAGCAGGTCGCCCACCTTCTCCCGCGTGATGCCCAGGCCCAGAATGGAGCCCAGAAAGTCCCGGTGGGTCAGCCCGGCGCCGGTGGGGACGCTCAGACGCAGGGCCCGCAGGGGGCAGTCCGGCCCGGCCCGCCAGTCCTCCGCCTCCAGCCAGTCGGGGAGGAAGGCGCAGACGGTGCGCTCGGCCTCCTCATAGCCGCCCCAGAATCGGTGCCGGGGCCGACCCGAGGCGGCGATGAGCCGCTCTGCCGCGGTCCGCTCGGCCAGGGAGAGGAAAAAGGTGTGGGCGGGGATGCCCCGGTTCCGGGTCAGGTCCAGCTTGTCCAGCACCCGGGCCAGCACCAGCCGCTCGTCGGCATCGGCGGCCAGCTTGTTCAACAGTTCCGTCTTGTTCATAGGGCCGCGTCTCTGGTCACCGGGGCGAAGTCCGCCTCCGCCAGCCCGGCCAGGTCCTGGGGGGAGAGCTCCACCTGATAGCCAATCTTCCCGGCGCTGACCACGATGGCGGCCTGAGCCCGGGCGGAGGAATCCAGCACGGTCCTCAGCCGCTTTTTCATCCCCAGGGGAGAGCAGCCGCCCCGGATGTAGCCGGTGAGGGGGGTGAGTTCCTTGACGGGGATCATCTCGATGGACTTCTCCCCCACCGCCTTGGCCGCCTTTTTCAGGTCCAGCTCGGCCAGCACGGGGATGACAAAAACATAGTTGGCCTTGGCGGCCCCACGGGTCACCAAGGTCTTGAACACGGCGGCGGGGTCCTTGCCGACGAGACCGGCCACTGTGGCCCCGTCCACCGCCTCCCCCTCGCTATGCGCGTACTGGTGGGGGGTATAGGGCACCTTCTTCTGCTCCAGAAGGCGCATGACGTTGGTTTTCTCTTCCCGCATATGGGTTCCTCCTTGCCTGAGGGGATGGTTAGACCGCAGTGCTCTTCTGGGCGTTGTAGAGCCTGGCGTACGCCCCGCCCTTGGCCATGAGCTCGGCGTGGGTGCCCTCCTCCACGATGCGGTTGTCGTCGATGACCAGGATGCGGCCGGCCGACCGGATGGTGGACAGGCGGTGGGCGATGATGAGGGTGGTGCGGCCCACGGCCAGCTCGTCGAAGGCCCCCTGGATGCGGGACTCGGTCACCGCGTCCAGGGCGGAGGTGGCCTCGTCCAGAATGAGGATGGAGGGGTTTTTCAGAAAGATGCGGGCGATGGACACCCGCTGCTTCTGCCCGCCGGAGAGCATGACGCCCCGCTCCCCCACATAGGTCTGGAAGCCGTCGGGCATCTCCACAATGTCGTCGTAGATCTCCGCCTTCCTGGCGGCGGCCACGATCTCGGCCTCGGTGGCGTCGGGCCGGCCGTAGCGGATGTTGTCGTAGATGGTGCCGGCGAAGAGGAACACGTCCTGCTGGACGATACCGATGTGCTCCCGCAGGGAGTGCTGCTGCACCGTGCGCACGTCCACCCCGTCGATGAGGATGCGCCCGGCGGTCACGTCGTAGAATCGGGGGATGAGCTGGCACAGGGTGGACTTGCCCCCGCCGGAGGGACCCACCACCGCCACCGTCTCGCCGGGCTTTATGTGGAGGGTGACGTGGTCCAGCACGGGCTCGCCCTCCGGCTCGTAGCGGAAGGTCACGTCGTCCACCAGAATGTCGCCCTTGACGTCGCCCACCGCCGCGGCGTCGGGGGCGTCCTGAATCTCAGGCTCCACCCGCATCAGCTCCACGAACCGCTTGAAGCCCGCCATGCCCTGCATAAACTGCTCCACAAAGGCGGACAGCTTGCGGATGGGGGTGATGAAGGTGCCGATATAGAGGAAGAAGGTGGTCAGGTCGATGAGCTCCATGCGGCCCTGCATCATCAGATAGCCGCCGAAGGCGATGACCAGCACCGACATGACGCCCATGCAGAACTCCAGGCCGGACTGGTACACCGCCATGGCCCGGTAATAGCCCCGCTTGGCCCCCCGGAACCGGGAATTGGACCGCTCGAACTTGTCGATCTCGGTGGCCTCGTTGGCGAAGGCCTTGGCGGTGCGCATGCCGGAGATGGAGGACTCCAGCTCCCCGTTGATGCCGGCCATCTTCCGCTTGACCTCCGCCGAGGCGTGCATCATCCGCCGGCGTTGGAGGACGGTGAAGAGGAGAAACAACGGCACCACGGCAAAGACCACCAGGGCCAGCTCCCACCGGATGGTGAGCATGACCAGAAAGGCGCCCGCCAGGGTGACGGTGGAGATGAACAGGTCCTCGGGGCCGTGGTGGGCCAGCTCGGTGATCTCGAACAGGTCGGTGGTGACCCGGCTCATGAGCGGACCGGTGCGGTTCTTGTCGTAGAAGGAGAAGGACAGATCCTGCATGTGGGAGAAGAGGGCGGAGCGGATGTCCGCCTCGATGCGTACCCCCAGCAGGTGGCCCCAGTAGGTGACGATGAAGTAAAAGATCCCCTTGAGCAGGTAGGCCAGCAGCAGGGCGACCATCACGGCGAAGAACAGGCCGAACAGCCGCTGGGGCAGCATGTGCTGCATGGCGTACCGGGAGACCAGAGGAAAGGCCAGATCCACCAGCGAGATGCCCAGCGCGCAGAGCATATCCAGAAGGAAGATGGCCAGGTGGGGCTTGTAATAAGAGGCGAAGATGCGCAGATAGCCGCTTTTCCGCATCTGTTCCGGGGTCATGAAGACCCTCCTTTCAAATGGAAAGATGTTTCTGTTTTTTAGTATATCGCCCCACCGGCGGCTTTGTCAACCGATGGGGCCCGGGGCTTTACTTTTCGGCCAAACCATCTTATAATATCTCATCATCCAAGATGGGGCGCTCGCCCCGCGCGGAAAGGCGGGATCGTATGCTGGAAAGTCTCCTCCTGGTGGCGGGCCAGGTCCTGACCCTTTTCCTCCTGATGGGGATCGGCTTCCTGCTGGCGCGGATCGGGAAGCTGACCGAAAAGGCCGTCAGCGAGCTGTCCTTCCTGGTCCTCTATATCGTCATCCCCTCCGCCATCATCCAGTCCTTTCAGGTGGAGCGGACGGCCGAGCTGATCCGCACCCTGCTGATGGGCGGGGCGGTGATGGCCGTGTTCTACGGCATCCACATCGCCGTGGGGCAGTTGTGCTACCGGAAGCAGCCCCTGGACATCCGGGGCCCCATGCGCTTCAGCCAGGTGTACTGCAACACCGGCTTCATGGGCCTGCCCCTTCTCTCCGCCATCCTGGGGGAGGAGGCGCTCATATTCGGCGGGCTGGCCATCGTCATGTTCAACCTGTTCCAGTGGACCCACGGCGTGCGCATCATGGGGGGCAGGGTCTCGCTGAAGTCCACCCTGATCAACCCCGGCACCGTGGGGCTGGCGGTGGGGCTGTTCCTGTTCCTCACCGGCTGGCGGTTCCCCGGCCCGGTGAGCAAGGCCATCGGCTATGTCTCCGACCTGAACACCCCCCTGGCCATGATGGTGGTGGGGGCCCAAATGGCCCGGGCCGACCTGAAAAGCACCTTTACCCGGCCCATCCTCTACGGCTCCGCCCTCTACAAGCTGGCGGCCGCCCCCGCCATCGTCCTGCTGGTCCTCCTCCCCCTGAAGGTGGACCCCATCCTCTTCTGCGCCTGCGTCATCCTCAATGCCACCCCCACCGCCGGCGTGACCGGGATGCTGGCCCAGACCTACGGCCGGGACACGGTGGTGTCGGCCCAGACCGTCACCCTGTCCACCCTTTTGAGCATCCTCACCCTGCCCGTCTTTGCCACGCTGGCCCGGACGCTGACCGGGATCTGACGGCCCTGCCTATTCTCTGACAGAAGGAGGACCTCTATGTCCGCCAAAGAAGAATTCATCGACCTCTATACCGCCAACATCCGCCGGGAGGGGGCCGACGCCCTGCTGGATTATCTGGAAAACAAGTCGGACTTTTTTACCGCGCCCGCCTCCGCCCGATTCCACGGGGCCTACGCCGGGGGCCTGTGCGAGCACAGCATCAACGTCTACCACTGTCTGGCCGAGTACCTGGCCCGGGAGCGGGTGCAGGAGCTCTATGGCCTGGAGTACCCCGCCGAGTCGGTGGCCGTGGCCGCCCTGCTCCACGACCTGTGCAAGATAGGGTGCTACAAGTCGGGCTCCCGCAACGTGAAGGGGCCCGACGGCAAATGGACGGCGGTGCCCACCTTTTATTATGAGGATACGCTGCCCTACGGCCATGGGGAGAAGAGCGTATATATCATCTCCGGCTTTCTGAAGCTCAAGCGGGACGAGGCCATGGCCATCCGCTGGCACATGGGCTTCTCCGGCTCGGAGGACAGCCGGCTGGTGGGGCAGGCCCTTCAGCAGTATCCCCTGGCCTTCGCCCTCAGCGTGGCCGACATGGAGGCCACTTACTTTCTCGAAAACGAAGACGGCGTATGACCCGCCGCGCAAAGGAGACGATCCCTTGAAACCCAAGCGCCAAAACGATCTGGGAAAGGACCCGCTGGGCCCCCTGCTGCTGCGGCTGGCGGTGCCCGCCATCACGGCCCAGTTGGTCAATGCCCTGTACAACATCGTGGACCGAATGTACATCGGCCACATCCAGGAGGTGGGCGACCTGGCGCTCACCGGCCTGGGGGTGGCCTTTCCCGTGCTCATGTTCATCTCCGCCCTGTCCGCCCTGGCGGGTATGGGGGGCGGCTCCAGAGCTGCCATCCGCATGGGGGCCGGGGATGAGGAGGGAGCCAACGCCATCCTGGGTGGCTGCACCGCCCTGCTGGTGCTCATCTCCATCGTGGTGACGGTGGTGTTCCAGCTCCTGCGGGAGCCCATGCTCTACGCCTTCGGGGCCAGCGGGAACACCATCGGCTACGCCTCCGGCTACCTGAAAATCTATCTGTGGGGCACCATCGCCGTGCAGCTCTCCCTGGGCCTGAACAACTTCATCACCACCCAGGGCTTTTCCACCACCAGTATGCTCACCGTGGTCATCGGCGCGGTGTGCAACATCGTGCTGGACCCCATCTTCATCTTCGGACTGGACCTGGGGGTGCAGGGCGCCGCCCTGGCCACCATCCTGTCCCAGGCGGTGTCGGCGGTGTGGGTGCTGGCCTTCCTCACCGGCAGAAAGTCCCGGCTGAAGATCCAGCGCCGCCACCTGCGCCTGGACCCCAAGGTCCTGCTCCCCGTGGCGGCCATCGGCGTCTCCCCCTTTATCATGCAGTCCACCGAGAGCCTGGTCAACATCGCCCTCAACTCCTCCCTCAAGCACTACGGCAGCGACACCTTCGTGGGGGCCATGACCATCGCCTCCTCCGTCATGCAGGTGCTGACCATGCCCTTCATGGGCCTGTCCCAGGGGGCCCAGCCCATCATCGGCTACAACTACGGCGCGGGCAATACCGACCGGGTGAAGCGGACCTTCCGGATGATGTTTGCCGCCGGTATGAGCCTGAGCATTCTGGGCTTTACCCTGGTACAGCTCTTCCCCGGCGCCTTCATCGCCATCTTCAACGACAAGCCCGAGCTGGTCCAGGCCACCGAGTGGGCCATGCACATCTATTTCGGCGGCATGTTCATGCTGGGGATGCAGTTCTCCTGCCAGCAGACCTTCGTGGCCCTGGGACAGGCCAGGGTCTCCCTCTTCCTGGCCCTGCTGCGGAAGATCGTGCTGCTCATCCCCCTGGTCTATCTCCTGCCCCGGGTCCTCCCCGCCCTGCTGCCCCCGGCCATGGCCGACCGGGAGGTCTTTTCCGTCTACCTGGCCGAGCCCATCGCGGACATCTGCGCCGCCACGGTTACCGGCCTGGTCTTCCTGTGGAAGTTCCCCAGGATCCTGAAGAAACGGACCGGAGAGCTCTCAGGCGGCCCGGCGTAAGGGGACGGGCCCAAAATGGCCGAACGGATCACGCTCGCCCCGTTCCGGTTCGGCGGGGGGTGCCGGCCCCGTAGGTCCGCATTCTGGACCTGTCCGCCCTGCGGGTGAACATCCTGCTCCCCATGGGGAGCAGCGTGGGACCGGCAGAGGCAAATATAAGAGGCTTTGTCCCGGTAGGGACAAAGCCTCGTTTTCATGCGTGCCGAAAGGGCCGGGCAGCGGAGAAAATATAAGAAAAATTTAATGGGTTCTTTATGCCGTTTACAGATGGCGGTGATAGGATAACTCCCACACGATGGGAGGGATACCTGTGGAAACGCTGACGGAGGACCGGAGCCGGCCGGCGGAGGCCGTGCGCCCGGCGGACGGCCCGGGCCAGAGGGTGAGCCTGCGCCGGCTCTTCTGGATCTTCTTCATTGCCTCCTTCCTGGGGGCCAACATCGAGACGGCGTTCATGCTTCTCACCCGGGGCGAGCTCCAGAACCGCAGCGGCGTCCTGTTCGGCACCTTTTCTCTGGTGTGGGGGTTCGGGGCGGTGCTGTTTACCCTGTGCTTCCGGCGGTTCCAGGGCCGGGGCGGAGTGCGGGTGCTGCTGGGCGGCGCCCTGGTGGGGGCGGGGTATGAATACCTGTGCTCCTGGCTCCAGGAGGTGCTGTTCGGCGCCTGCTTCTGGGATTACAGCCACCTGCCCTTCAACCTCCATGGCCGGGTCTGCCTGGTCTTTTCCCTGCTCTGGGGGGTGGCCGCCCTGGTGTGGGTGCGGCGGATTTACCCCTGGCTGCAGCGCTGGATCGACCGCATCCCCGCCCGGACGATCGGCCCCCTCACCCGGGTGCTGGCTGTGTTTATGGCGGCCAACATCGCTCTCACCGCCGCCGCCCTGGGTCGGATGGATGAGCGGCAGCGGGACCTGCCCCCCTCCAGCAGCGCCGAGCGGCTTTTGGACCGCTGCTTCCCCGACGAGACCCTGTACCGCTGTTTTTCCAGCATGGTGTATGTGGGGACGCCGGAGGATCGGTAAGCCCCATTTTCCACTCAAATCCGGCTCATTTGCCTTCCATATGGTACAAAGCCGCCCCATCACAAGGCGCTGAGGCAAAACCATTGCCTCGGCGCCATTTTTTTGATATAATATTCCGATTGATATCAGCGCCGCTGCGCAGACTAAGGATGGAAAGCTGTGGACAACATCATTCTCGTCGGCATGCCGGGGGCGGGCAAGAGCACCGTGGGAGTGCTGCTGGCCAAGACCCTGGGCTATGCCTTTCTGGACACCGACCTGGTCATCCAGGCCCGGGAGGGGGCCCTCCTCCAGCAGCTCCTGGATGCCAGGGGCCAGGAGGCCTTTCTGGAGGCCGAGGCGGACGCCGTGTGCGCCGTCTCCTGCCGATGCACCGTCATCGCCACCGGGGGGAGCGCGGTGTACCGGACGCGGGCGGTGGAGCGCCTGCGGGAGCTGGGCCGGGTAGTGTATCTACGTCTGCCTCTGGACGAGGTGGAGCGGCGTCTGAACAACATCGGCAGCCGGGGTATCGCCATGGCCCCCGGCCAGACTCTGGCCGACCTCTACGCCTATCGTACCCCCCTGTACGAGGGCTGCGCCGACCTGACCGTGGACACGGCGGGGCAGACCCTGGAGGAGTCGGTCTCCGCGGTGCTGCGGGCACTGGGGAAGGACGAAACGGGGCCCCTGCCGGCCCTGTGAACATGGCAACTACGAACGTAAAGGAAGAATCCCATGAAATTCAATGAGCTGGGGCTGATCGCCCCGATCCTCAAGGCATTGACGGCCCAGGGCTATGCCGAGCCCACCCCCATCCAGCGCCAGGCCATCCCCCCCGCCCTCAAGGGCCGGGACGTGCTGGGCTGCGCCCAAACCGGTACGGGCAAGACCTGCGCCTTCGCCGCCCCCATCCTCCAGCGGCTCCACGCCGACGTGGTGGTGGGGCCCCGGTATATCCGCGCCCTCATCCTCACCCCCACCCGGGAGCTGGCCCTCCAGATCCAGGAGTGCTTCGAAGCCTACGGTAAGAACCTGCCCCTGCGCTCCGCCGTTATCTTCGGCGGCGTGGGACAGCAGCCCCAGGTGGACCAGATCAAAAAGGGCCTGGATATCCTGGTTGCCACCCCCGGTCGCCTGCTGGACCTCCAGGGCCAGGGCCTGCTGGACCTGGGCCGGGTGGAAATCTTCGTGCTGGACGAGGCCGACCGGATGCTGGACATGGGCTTTATCCACGACGTGCGCCGGGTGCTTAAGCTGCTGCCGGCAAAAAAGCAGACCCTCTTCTTCTCCGCCACCATGCCCCCCGAGGTGATGGAGCTGGTCAACGCCCTGCTCCGCGACCCGGTGAAGGTGGCGGTGGACCCGGTGTCCTCTCCGGTGGAGGTCATCCGGCAGAGCCTCTATTTTGTGGACAAGGGCAACAAG
>NZ_DCJO01000011.1:0-5239 GCF_002320075.1 Intestinimonas sp. UBA1698
GTCAGTCATGGAGATGAGTCACCGATCTAAGGTGTTTCAGAAGATCTTTGACGACACCCAGGCCAAGTTCCGCCAGCTCTTCTGCGTGCCGGAGGGGTACAAGATCCTCTTCCTCCAGGGCGGCGCGTCCAGCCAGTTCTCCGCGGCTCCCCTGAACCTGATCGGCCGGACCGGCAAGGCCGACTACGCCGTCACCGGCAACTTCTCCAACATCGCCTATAAGGAGGCCAAAAAGTACGGCGCCATCCGTCTGGCCGCCTCCTCCGAGGACCGCAACCACACCTATATCCCCACCCAGGACCAGCTCCAGTTGGACCCCGAGGCGTCCTATTTCTACTACTGCGCCAACAACACCATCTACGGCACCGAGTGGCAGTACGTCCCCGACACCGGGTCCGTCCCCATTGTATGCGACATGTCCTCGGACATTCTCTCCCGCCCGGTGGATGTAAGCAAATACGGCGTCATCTTCGCCGGCGCGCAGAAGAACATGGCCCCCGCCGGCCTGACGGTGGTCATCATTCGGGAGAATCTGGCCGGCCACGAGTTGCCCTACACCCCCCTGATGATGAACTACAAGACCATGATCGACAAGGACTCCATGTATAACACGCCCCCCTGCTGGTGCATCTACATGCTGGGCCTGGTGCTGGACTGGCTGGAGGCCCAGGGTGGCGTGCCCGGCATGGAGGCCATTAAGCACAAGAAGGCCCAGATGCTCTACGACGTGCTGGACCGCTCCAAGCTCTTCACCTGCGCCGCCGAGGCCGGCTCCCGCTCCGACATGAACGTGACCTTCCGCTCGGTGAGCGAGGAGCTCAACGGCAAGTTCGTCCAGGAGGCCGCCGCCGCCGGCTTCACCAACCTGAAGGGCCACCGCAACGTGGGCGGCATGCGCGCGAGCATCTACAACGCCATGCCCACCGAGGGCATTGAGAAGCTCTGCGACTTCATCCAGGACTTTGACAAAAAGAATTAAATCGGGCCGCCGGGAGGCGGTCCCGTTCCGATGAAATGGGAGGTAACGAGAGATGTTTCGCATCAAAACCCTCAATAAAATTTCCCCGGCCGGCCTGTCCGTGCTGGATAAAAGCCGTTTCACCGTCTCCGACGACGCGGAAAACGAGGACGGCATTCTGGTCCGCTCCGCGGACATGCAGGACTACCCCTTTCCCGAGAATCTGCGCGCCATCGCCCGGGCGGGCGCCGGCACCAACAACATCCCCATCGCCCGCTGCTCCGAGGCGGGTATCGTGGTGTTCAACACCCCCGGCGCCAACGCCAACGCGGTGAAGGAGCTGACGGTGTGTGCCCTGCTGCTGGCCTCCCGCGACGTGGTGGGCGGCGCCGACTGGGTAAAGCTCCAGGCGGGCTCCGGGGCCGACGTGGCCGCCGCCGTGGAGAAGGGCAAGAGCCAGTTCGTGGGCCCCGAGCTCATGGGGAAGACCCTGGGCGTCATCGGCCTGGGCGCCATCGGCGTACAGGTGGCCAACATCGCCACCAAGCTTGGCATGACCGTGTACGGCTACGACCCCTTCCTGTCGGTGGACGCGGCGCTGTCCCTGTCCCGGTTCGTCCACCGGGCCATGGACCTGGAGACCATTTACAAAAACTGCGACTACATCACCCTTCACGTGCCCCAGACCCCCGAGACCCGCGGCATGATCAACACCGACGCCATCAACATGATGAAGGGCCATGTGCGCATCCTCAACCTGGCCCGGGGCGGTCTGGTCAACGACGACGACATGCTGGCGGCTCTGGAGACCGGCCGGGTGGCGGCCTACGTCACCGACTTCCCCAACAACAAGATCGTCCAGGGCAAGCGGGTGGTGGCCATTCCCCACCTGGGCGCCTCCTCCCCCGAGAGCGAGGAGAATTGCGCCGTCATGGCGGCCCAGGAGTTGAAGGACTATCTGGAGAACGGCAACATCCGCAACGCGGTGAACCTGCCCAACCTGGTCCAGGACTGGAGCGGCGAGACCCGGCTGTGCATCATCCACCGCAACGTGCCCAACATGCTGGCCTCCGTCACCACGGTCCTCTCCCGGGAGCATGTGAACGTGGAGAATATGACCAACAAATCCCGTGGAGAATACGCCTATACCATCGTGGACGTGAGCGCCCGGGTGGGCGACGCGGTGGCCAACGAGCTTCGGGCCATCGACGGCATCCTGCGGGTCCGCGTTCTGAATCACTGATGGAAAAAGGAGGCGCTTCCATGACCATCCATGAGACCGCCTGGATCGCCCCGGGCGCCCACGTCTCCGGCGATGTGACCATCGGCCCCGGCTGCGGCGTGTGGTACAACGCGGTCATCCGGGGGGATGAGTGCCCCATCTCCATCGGGGCGCGCAGCAACCTTCAGGACTGCGGCGTCATCCACGGCTCGGCGGGCTGCACCGTGGCCATCGGGGACGACGTGAGCATCGGCCACGGGGCCATCGTTCACGGCTGCACCGTGGAGGACGGCGCCATGATCGGTATGGGGGCCGTGGTCCTCAACGGGGCCCGGGTGGGCAAAGGGGCTCTGGTGGCCGCCGGAGCCCTGGTGCCCGAGGGCATGGAGATTCCGGCCGGCATGGTGGCCATGGGCAACCCGGCCAAGGTCCGCCGCCCTCTGCGAGACGCGGAGCGGGCGTACCTGCTCCACGCCGCCGCGGAGTATGCGGCCCTGGCCCAGAACAACCGCAGCAAAGACTAGGATGAGGCGCGGACGAATGTCCGCGCCTCATCTTTTACAGCTCTTTTTTCCCGTAAATCTGCAGGGAAACAGCGTAGGATACCATCAGGGCGGCCGCCGCCGCAACCGGCATCAGCAACGCCGCCGCCCCGGTCAGCCACGCGATGCCGGTCTCGGTGGCGGAGATCACCCCCATCAGGATCACCACACCCGCCGTGCCGACCCCCATGGCGATCATGAAAAAGATGCGGCTCTTCTGCGTCCCGAACCGAAAGATGAGGGGCAGCAGGATGGCGTTCAGGATACCGCCCGCGCAGACGGTGATCATAGACGCCTCCAGACACTCTCCCAGCGTACCGTCGCCGTGGATGCCAAAGGCGTACATACTCGCCTGAATGCCCGCGCACAGGGCCAGCCCGACCGCCAGCAACAGCACAGTGAAAAGGTATTTGGCCCCCACCACGCCCCGCCGTCCGGCGGGAGTCGCGGCCGCCAGCTTTTCCCACCCCGACTGCTCATCGTAGGCGAAGGTGTTGATGGGCAGCAGGATGAGCATCATCACCGCCAGGAACGATAGGAAGGAGACCCCGTCGTATACCCCCATCATGGACAGGAACGCAAACACGCCGAACATGAACAGGTAGCTGCGCCCCATGCTCTTGACAACGTAGAAATCCTTCCGGACCAATCCGCTCATGCCTCATCCCCCCTTACCGTAAACAGCATGATGTCCTCCAATGTCACCGGGTCCACCGTCAGGCCGGGATACCGGCGGACAAAGGTCCTCCGGTCCTTCACCAGCGCCTCGCAGCCGAACTGGCCCCGGCGGACGCCGGCCAGGCAGGCCGGGTCCACCCGCTCCAGGTCGCCGCGGCCGCACACCAGCCGCCCATAGGCCTCCAGCAGCTCGTCCTTGGCCCCCTGGACCGCCACCCGCCCCTTGTGGAGGTAGGTGATGTAGTCCGCCGCCTTCTCCAGGTCGCTGGTGATGTGGCTGGAGATCAGAACGGCGTGGTCCTCCTCCTGGATAAAATCCAGGAATTCGTCCAGAATCTCGTTACGCACCACCGGGTCCAGCCCTCCGGTGGCCTCGTCCAGCAGGAGCAGCTTGGGCCGGTGGCTCAGGGCGACGGCGATGCCCAGCTTCATTTTCATCCCCCGGGAGAATTCCTTGATCTTCTTGTCCCTGGGCAGGCCGAATTTGGCCAGATAGTGCTCGTACAGCGCCGGGTCCCAGGCCGCGTAGAGCCCGGCGAAGATCTTCCCCACCTGCGGGGCCCGGAGCACCTCGTGAAAGCTGCTCTCATCCAGCACCACGCCGATGTCCTCCTTGGCCTCCTCCGGAGCCCTGCCCAGCAGGGAGATCTCCCCGCCGTCGGGCCGCACCAGCCCCAGCAGGCACCGGATAACGGTGGATTTGCCCGCGCCGTTCTCGCCGATCAGGCCCAGGATGGTGCCGCCCGGCACCGTCAGGTCCACATGATCCAGCCGAAAGTCTCCGTAGTCCTTACACAGGCCCCTTACTTCAATGGCATTGTTCATGGTCACTCGTCTCCATATAGAATCGTCAATGTCTGTTCCAGCTCCTCCAGGGTGACGCCCCCGCCCTTGGCCAGATCCACCGCCTGGGACAGGTGCTCCTCCACCCTGCGCAGGGTCTCCTCCCGGACCAGCTCCAGGTCCCGGGCGGCCACAAAGCAGCCCTTTCCGGGAACGGTGGTGAGAAAGCCCTCCCGCTCCAGCTCCTCGTAGGCCCGCTTGGTGGTGATGACGGAAATGCGCAGGTCCTTGGCCAGCAGCCGCATCGAGGGAAGGGCCTCCCCCTCGCGCAGATCTCCCCGCAGAATGAGGCCCTTCATCTGCCGGGTGATCTGTTCGTAAATGGGCACGCCGCCGGAATTGCTGATAATGATGTCCATGTTCCACCTCGAGATGTGTTACTGTATATATCCAGCATGTACAGTATAAACGCAATGCCGCCCCTTGTCAATAGGGGCGGCATTTTTTGAGGCTGGTATCTTGGTCACCTGGTCTCCCGTTCCTCCAAAAACTCAACCAGCTTGGTCACCACCTGGCGGTCCGCGCCGGTCAGCACCCGGAGCTTGGCGATGAGGTCCTGCTCCGTTTGCGAAAGTATAACTGGCTTCTCTGGATAATCACTCAACCCGAGCAGATAATCCGCCGTCACATTAAAATAGATGGCAAGTTTTGCTGCAATATCACCCGGAATCTTGCTTACGCCTGTTACATAGTTGCTTAATGTACTTGGAGAAATGCCAATTTCGGAGGCAATCGCCTTTTGCTTTTTATCGCTGTCACTGATCAGCGCCTTTAGCCTTACATTGCTATCCATATCAATCACCCAGCGCCATTATTCTAAAATTTATGGCCCAGATGTTTAATATTCCAATATTTATATCAATTATTCCATTAATAAAAATAGTGCTTGATTTTATTCCATATTTTTGTTATTCTTTTATTGGGAGACCTTCCCAAAAAATCCCCTGTGCCCACAAACGGGGGATAAAGAAACCGGGCCCCGCCGATATGGCGGGG
>NZ_DCJO01000029.1:0-21736 GCF_002320075.1 Intestinimonas sp. UBA1698
CGTGCTGGCCACCATAGCAGAGGAAGACCTGTAAACTGCGCTGCGCCAAACGACTGCCCAAGGCATTCTGAACGCATTGAGAGGAGTGTATCAAATGGAAATTCAACGTGTCTGGGCAGCCTACTTCAGCCCGACAGGCACCACGGAAAAGATCGTCACCCACCTTGCCGAGCACCTTGCCAAGCCCATCGAGCACCCGGTGCTGTATTTTGACTTCACACTGCCCCCGGCCCGGCAGGAGGCAAAACGCTTCTTGAAATCCGATCTGGTGGTATTCGGCGTGCCGGTATATGCCGGCCGCGTCCCCAACGTATTGCTCAAGTACCTGAACACCCTGGAGGGAAACGGCGCCCAGGCAGTGCCGGTGGTCCTGTTCGGCAACCGCAATTACGATGAGGCCCTGAAAGAGCTGCGCAACCTGCTGGAGCTCCGCGGCTTCCAGACCGTGGCGGCAGGCGCCTTTGTAGGCGAGCACGCCTTTTCCTACACCCTGGGAAAGGGCAGGCCGGATTACGCCGACCTGTCTGTGGCCTCGGAGTTCGCCCGCCGCATCTTTGCCGTCCTGCGCACCGGCCAGGTCATCTCCCCGGTACGGCTGGACAACGAGGGACCGCTGGGCGGCTATTACCAGCCCCGGGATCAGGACGGCAACCCCATCGACATCCGCAAGGTGCGCCCCAAGACCCGGGACACCTGCACCGACTGCGGCTACTGCGCCCAGATCTGTCCGATGGGCTCCATCGACCCGGCGGACGTGCGGAATTTTATCAACATCTGCATCAAATGCGGAGCCTGTATCAAAAAATGTCCCGTGGAGGCCCGGTACTACGACGACGAGAGCTACCTATACCACAAGCACGATCTGGAGACGACCTACGCCCGACGGGCGGAGCCCACCGTATTCGTCTGAGCGCCCGCCCCGGCGCTCCTGGGTCTGGCCTGCACGTTTTTTCCACAATACCCCTGGCGCCTCCGGTCTCCCCTTCCGGAGGTTCAAAGCTCCTTCCAAACGCAAGAGAAGCGCTCCCCGGCTTTTTGGGCTGGGGAGCGCTTCTCTTGCCACGCCCGTCTCCGATGGGCGCCGGAGGGAGGGCAACCCGCAATCGCCGTTGTGCATAACCGCCTATTTTGTCCATCGGCAGCCCGGTTGATTCGTCCCATTGCTTAAAAAAGCCGGGATTTCACAAATAACCGCAGATTTGTCCAGTGGTACTTTGCAAAACCAACGTATAAAATAGACATAGAAGGACGCGGTTGCTCGCTCTCTTTTCGTCAAATCGCCTGACTCCCGCGTCGCAGGCTCAATTATCTTAAAGGAGGATTCACATGAAACGGTTTCTTGCAGTCATTCTGACCCTGGCCATGCTGTGCGCCCTGCTGGCAGGCTGCGGCGGCGCCTCCAGCCCCTCCCCCAGCGCCTCGGCTCCTGCCGCCCCCCAGACCCCGGAGGGAACCCCCGAAAGCGGCGAGTCCGCCGAGCTCACCCCCACCCAGAAAATCATTGCCGAGGCCGAAGGTATGACGCTGGAGGAGCTGGCCAAGAAGGCCATCGAGGAATCCAACGGCAAAATGTTCTACGGCGTGGGCAACTCCAGCCGCGGCAAGAGCGCGCTGCCCCTGTTCATCGACTACTTAAAGACCATTGACCCCTCCTACTCCATGGAGTTTGAGTGGCAGCAGCCCAAGAACAACAAGATCTTCGATCAGCTCACCGCCGACTCCCTGAAGGAGACCGGCACCTTTGCCATGACCCTGATCCAGGACGGCAACCAGATCGAGAGCAAGATGGTCCAGACCGGCGTGCTGGACACCTTCATCCCCAAGGACTGGGCCGACGCCAACGGCACCACCGCCGCCGACTACACCGGCTATCTGCCTCTGCAGACGCTGAACAAGGTCTTTATGTATAACAACACCGGCTCCAAGACCTATGACAACTGCTGGGACTTTGTGGCCGAGGGTGAGCACGGCCTGTTCATGGACATCGACTCCGAGATCGTGGGCAAGAACTTCCTGTATATGCTGACCCGTGACGACTATGCCGCCTGGCTGAAGGAGTCCTTCGAGGCCCTGTCCGCCGACGAGCAGGCCTACTTCCAGCCCGTCATCAACGAGATGGAGTCCGAGGCCGCCGACCTGGGGCTGGGCGCCGACGGCAAGTACGCCCTGGCCTGGATCAAGCTGTGGGTGGAGTCCTACAACGCCCAGACCGACGACGGCCCCATCTGCAACACGCTGGTGGATCAATCGGCCACCGACCAGTTCGGACTGCTGGTATACTCCAAGCTGCGTTCTGTGGAGGAGTCCTCCTCCGTGTCCGTCAACAACATCAACGTGGCCGCCTATCAGGACGGCTATCAGGGCATCGGCGGCTACGGCTACTGCCACTACCTCTTCGTCACCGACAATTCCCCCCTGCCCTGGACCGCCTGCGCCTTCATCGCCTATATGACCTGCACCGAGGACGGCTTCTCCGCCTGGGGCAAGGACATGGGCGGCTACTCCGCCAATCCCAACGTGGCCGCCGCCACCGAGGCCACTTATCAGCATGAGACCGGCGGCTATGTGGACGGCGTGGACACCTACCCCGCCAAGAACGACCACGGCTACGACTGGTGGACCACCGACGGCAAGCTGGTCCTGGAGGACCCCCAGTACTGCGCCGGCGTGTCCTTTACCGTGGGTAGCTGGATCGAGATGCTGACCAAGTACAGCGCCGGCTGAACCAGGGGCTCCGGCGCCGCCCCATGAGATAAGAGCGCCCTTGGATCGGGGTCCTGTACCGCATCCAGGGGCGCCTTTTCTTCCAGCTTCCACGAAGGAGGAACGCCCTATGAATCCGTCGTCCACCCGGACCGCCGGCCGGCCGGCCATCCTGCTCAATCAGCTCAGGACCTTTTTCTCCAAGCCCCACAACGTCATCCTGCTGCTGATGGGCATCGTGCTTACCGTCACCACCGTGGCTCCCATCGTGGCCATTGTGGAGGACACCTTCAAGATCCACGCCGGCACCATCGACGCCCACCTCACCGGCAAGGCCAGCGGCTACACCCTGGTCAACTACATCGACCTGTTCACCAGCCGCCTGGCCCGGACCAACCTGTGGACGCCGCTGCTGAATACCCTGTGGCTGGCGGCGGGCACCTGCGTGGTCTCCATCCTCTACGGGGGCCTGTTCGCCTTTCTGGTCACCCGCACCAACCTGGCCTGGCGCAAGTACCTGAGCTCCATCTTCATCTTCCCCTACATCATGCCACAGTGGACCCTGGCCGTGGTGTGGCAGAACCTGTTCAACTCCAACGCCGTCACCGGCACCTCCAACGGGCTGCTGGCTGCCACCCTGGGGATCAACATGCCCCTGTGGTGGTGCAAGGGGCTCTTCCCCAGTCTGGTGGTGCTGGGTCTGCACTACGCCCCCTTCGCCTATATCCTGATCGGCGGCATCTTCCGCAACATGGACGCCAACCTGGAGGAGGCCGCCACCATCCTGGATACTCCCAAGTGGAAGACCATGTGCAAGATCACCCTGCCCATGGTCAAGCCCGCCATCCTGTCCACGGTGCTGCTGGTCTTCGGCTCCTCTATGGGCTCCTATCCGGTGCCCCACTACCTGGGACTCACCACCCTGGCCACCAAATATGTGTCCATGAACTCCAAATACACCGGCGAGGCCAGCATTTTGGCCATCGTCATGATGGTGTTCGGCGTGGCCATCATGCTGATGAACCAGATGTCTCTGCGCTCGCGCAAGAGCTACACCACCGTCACCGGCAAGTCGGGGCAGACCTCCAAGATCAACCTGGGCCGGGCGGGCAAATACGTCATCGCCCTGGTGCTGGTGGTCCTCACCTTTTTCACCAGTATTTTTCCCATCGTCTCCTTCGCCTTCGAGACCTTCCTGCCCAACCCCGGCGACTACTCCTTCCTCTACACGGGGGACGCCGGCAACCTGACCACCAAATGGTGGGTCACCAGCGAGAACGTCACCGAAAACGGCATGTACGGCCAGAAGGGTATCCTCCACAATGAGACCATCTGGCGGGCCTTCCGGGGCACCATTCTGGTGTCGGTCTCCTGCGCCCTGCTGGCAGGCACCATCGGCACCCTCATTGGCTACGCTGTGGCCAAAAACCGACGGAGCAAGTGGGCCAACTACGTCAATTCGGTGGCCTTCCTGCCCTATCTGATGCCCTCCATTGCCGTGGGCGCCGCCTTCTTTATCCTCTTTTCCAACGAGCACATCAACCTGTTCAACACCTACACGCTGCTCATTCTCGCAGGCACCATCAAGTACATCCCCTTTGCCAGCCGCTCCAGCCTCAACTCCATGCTCCAGCTCTCCGGCGAGATCGAGGAGGCGGCCATCATCCAGAATGTGCCCTGGATCAAACGGATGACCCGCATCATCATCCCCATCCAGAAATCCTCCATCATCAGCGGCTACCTGCTGCCCTTCATGACCTGTCTGCGGGAGCTGAGCCTGTTTATGCTGCTGTGCGTGCAGGGCTTCATCCTCTCCACCACGCTGGACTACTTCGACGAGATGGGCCTATACGCCTTCTCCAGCGGCATCAATCTGATCCTGATCGTCACCATTCTCATCTGCAACACCCTTGTCAACAAAGTGACCGGCGCCAGCCTGGACAAAGGGATAGGAGGTTAAACCATGCCTGAGATTATACTCACCCACGTGACCAAGCGCTGGGACAAATTCTACGCCGTGGACGACCTGAATCTGGTCATCGACGACAACGCCTTCGTCACGCTGCTGGGCCCCTCGGGCTGCGGCAAGACCACCACGCTGCGCATGATCGCCGGGCTGGAGACCCCCACCAGCGGCCGCATCACCATTGGCGACAAGGTGGTGTTCGACTCCGACGCCGGCATCAACATCCCGCCCAATAAGCGGAAGGTGGGCTTCCTGTTCCAGAACTACGCCCTGTGGCCCAACATGACAGTCTACCAGAACATCGCCTTCGGTCTGGGCAACATCAAGGAGGAGCTGCCCAAGTTTGACCTGGAGGCCCGCCGGACCGCCGCCCTCATCCGCATCCTGCAAAGGCCGGACGACGTGGTTCGGACCATCCGGGAGTGTGTGGACAAAAAGGGCAGGCTGGACGTGAACAAGGCCCATATCAAGCTCATCGACCGCTATGAGATCTCCCTCCACACCGCCAAGACCCTGATGGGCTACAAGCTCCACGAGTCTATGGAGCCGGTCACCGTGGCCAAGGCCAGACTGGAGCAGTTGGAAAAGGCGCTGGAGAGCGCCCGGGCGGCGTGCGCCGCCCAGGGCTGCACCTTCCGGGAGGATTTCGCCTACCTCAAGGACGGCGTGCCTGTGACCGGCGTGCGCAAGCTCTCCCCGGAGGAGATCGACCTCTCGGTCCGCCGGGTGGCCCGCATTGTCAAAATCGGCATGTTCATGGACCGTTATCCCTCCGAGCTCTCCGGCGGACAGCAGCAGCGGGTGGCCATCGCCCGCACCCTGGCCCCCGAGCCCGCGGTACTCTTTATGGACGAGCCGCTGTCCAATCTGGACGCCAAGCTGCGGCTGGAGATGCGCTCGGAGCTCCAGCGGCTGCACATCGACACCGGCTCTACCTTTATCTACGTCACCCATGACCAGATGGAGGCCATGACCCTGGCCACCAAGATCTGTCTCATCGACAACGGCGTGCTCCAGCAGTACGACGCCCCCCTGGACGTCTATAATAAGCCCAACAACCTCTTTGTGGCCGACTTCGTGGGCAATCCGGCCATCAACTTCATGGAGGCCAAAGGCCATCAGGCCCCCGACGGCACGGTGGAGCTGGAGGTCTTTGCGGGCACCCGGCTCGCTTTCACGCCCCGCACGCCCCTGGACCTGCCGGACTGGTTTGCCCGGGCCGACGCCCAGGACGCGGAGAAAAAGGCGGCAGAGCAGGCCAAACAGAGCCAAAAGGGCCATGTGGAGAAGGGAAACAAGGACACCCCCTTCCGCTGCCACATCGCCAAGGTCAACGAGACGGAGGATTTCGGGGACGAGGCCGTCCTCTCCGACGAGGACTTCGTGCTGGGTGTCCGGCCTGAGTTCCTGTCCATCTCGGAACACGGCGCGCTGGAGGCCGAGGTCTACAGCGCCATGCCCACCGGCATGGAGACCACCGTCAAGCTGCGTATTGGGGAGTATCTGCTCACCGGCGTCATCTTCGGCGGCGTGCTCTATCAGATCGGCCAGAAGGTGCGGGTGGACTTTGAGGGGGATCATATGGTATTATTTAGCCGTAAGAACGGCCGAATCATCACCCAGGGGTCCCTCTCCGTCCGGTCCGCCCGGTGAGCGCGGCGGGGGCCTGGCCCCCGCCGTTTTTCTATCTCCTGGAACCGAGGTCATGTTATGGTCAGGCTCATCGCCAGCGATATTGACGGCACGCTCATCCCCTATGGCGCCGCCGCCCTGGACCCCGCCCTTTTCGGACTCATCCGGCGGCTGCGGGACCGGGGCGTCCTGTTCTGCCCGGCCTCCGGGCGGCAGTATCACTCCCTGCGGGGGCTGTTCGCCCCGGTGGCCGACGCGGTCTGCTTCCTGTGCGAAAACGGCGCTATCCTTTACGGTCCCGGCCCGGAGGAGACCGCCCCCGTCCTGTCCCGGACCCCCATGCCCCGGGAGCCGGCCCTGGCTCTGGCCCGGGCCATTCAGACTCTGGAGGGCTGCCGGGTGCTGCTCTCCGGCGCCAACACCAGCTATATCTGCGACTCCGACGAGGGGTATATCGCCTATCTGCGGGAGGGCAAGGGCAACCGGGTGACCCGGATCGCTGACCCGGGTGAGATCGACGAGGCGATCCTCAAGGTCTCTGCCTACTGCCCGCAGGGCACCCACGGGCCCCAGCGGGTCCTGGGCCCGGTGTGGGGAGCGCCCTTCCACATGGCCGCCGCCGGGCCCGACTGGGTAGACTTCGGCCTGGCGGACAAGGGCAAGGGCCTTCGGGAGCTGTGTGCCGGGCTGGGGATCCACCCTGAGGAAGTCGTAGCCTTTGGGGACAACTGGAACGATGCGGCCATGCTGGAGACGGCGGGGACGGCCTGGCTGATGGAGGGGGCCGACCCGGCTCTGGCCGCCCGTTTTCCCCGCCGCTGTACCAGCGTGGCGGCGGTGCTGGAAGCGCTGCTCGTTTCCGCCACATGAGAGAAAGGGGGCGCTACCGTGAAGAAGATCGGACTGCTGCTGGCCCTTCTGGGAGCTCTCGCGGCCTGCGCCGTCCCGGCGGATGAGGCCACCGCCGCCCTGGCCCCCGGCCGGGACGCCCGGCTGACCCTCTATACCTCCCACAAGCAGGCGGTCTACGGCCCCATCGTCAAGGAGTTTCAGGAGGAGACCGGTATCTGGGTGGAGGTGATCACCGGCGGCACCAACGAGCTGCTGGAGCGCATCGCTGCCGAGGCCGAGCAGCCGGTCTGCGACGTGATGTTCGGCGGTGGGGTGGAGAGCCTGTGTGCCTATGAGAGCTGCTTCGAGCCCTACGCCTGCGCCGGGGCGGACCGGCTGCGGGAGGGGCTGCGGCCGGAGGGCGACGCATGGACGCCCTTTTCCTCATTGCCCCTGGTCTTTATCTACAACCCCAAGCTGGTGGAGCCCGACCAGCTCACCGGCTGGGCCGATCTGATCGACCCCCGGTGGAAGGGCAAAATCGCCTTCGCCGACCCCACCGTGTCCGGCTCCAGCTATACGGCGGCCCTCACGCTGCTGTCCTGTCTGCCCGGCGACGATTGGGAGCTGCTGGAGCAGTTCGCGGCCAACCTGGACGGTGACATTCTGGCCGACTCCGGCGACGTGGTGGGCGCGGTGGCCAACGGCAGCCGGTATCTGGGCGTCACCCTGGAGGAGACCGCGCTCAAGGGGCTGGGTCAGGGGGCGGAGATTGCCGTCTTCCTCCCCGCTGAGGGCACCAGCGCCGTCCCGGACGGCAGCGCTCTGGTGGCCGGGGCCCCCCATGCGGAAAACGCCAAGGCCTTTCTGGAGTTCGTCCAGAGCCGGGACGTGCAGGAGCTGGTGGTCAGCCAGTTCTCCCGCCGCTCGGTCCGCACCGACGTCCACGACCCTGACAGTCTGCCGCCGGTGGAGGAGCTGGACGTCATCGACTACGACGTCCACTGGGCTGCGGGGCTGAAAGAGGAATTCACCGCCCGGTGGCTGGCACTGTGCGGGGAGGAACGGGCATGAGGGACTTTCTCAACCGCTCCTTCCGCACCAAGCTGCTGGTGAGCTTCCTGCTGATCGGCATGGTGCCATTGCTGCTGTGTACCGTCCTCATGCTGGGCATCTTCCAGTCCTCCCTTCACCGCAGCGTGGCCGATACCGCCCAGACGCAGTTGGACGCCCTGTGCGGCGACCTGGACGGCCTGCTGGACGCCTGCGCTCAGGTGATGGACCGCCTCCGGAGCAGCGGACGGGTCCGCAGCGCCCTGGACTCCGGCCACACCGACATGGCTCAGGATATCTACTCCATCCTCTACGATACCGCCAGCCCCCTGCTCAACGACGCCGCCTTTTCCCTCTTTGACGCCGGCGGCAGCCGTCTTTACGCCACCGCTAGCCTCTCCGGCGGCGGCTGCCTCAGCGTAGACTGGGGCTTGCTCAAGGCCGCCCGGCGCTCCCCGGATATCGTCTACCGGGATGTGGACGACTTTGGCCAGGGCGGCGCGGGCAGCCTCCTCCAGGCCGCCTGCGCGGTTCGGGAGGGGGAGCGGGTGGTGGGCTATGTGGTCCTGGACCTGACGCAGCGGCACTTCGAGCGGCTCTTTGAGAAGCGGACAGGCTCCGCCGGCGGCGTACTGGTGCTGGACGCCTTCTGGGACGAGGTGTACGCCTCCGCCAGTCTGCGGGACGCTGGGCTGGCTCCCGTCCTGCGGGAGCGGCTGCTCGCCGGCCTGGCGCTGGACGGGGGTGGAGAGTACTCCTATTACGTCCGGCCCGGCGGCGCCGGCGGCCTCTGCTTGATTCTCCAGCAGCCAAAACCCTTGGCCGGATGGGTCATGCGCCTGCTGTATCTGGTGGCCGGAGTGGCCATCCTGCTGTGCCTGGGCCTGTGCGCCGCCGTCTCCATGGGCATGAGCCGTCAGCTTTTTGCACCCATCCGTGCGCTCAACAGCGCCATGGAGGAGGTGGAGAGAGGCAATCTGGACGCCCGGGTGGAGCCCCGGGGCGCCGACGAGATGGCCCAATTGGCCGGGCGCTTCAACCGGATGACCCGGCGGCTGGAGGAGAACCTGGAGCAGTCCCTGCGCCAGCAGCGGGAGCTCAACGATGCCCAGATCCGGATGATGCAGGCCCAGCTCAACCCCCACTTCCTCTACAATACCCTGGACACGGTCAAGTGGCTGGGCAAGATCCACCAGGTCCCCGAGGTGGCCACCATCTCCGCTGACCTGGCCGACATCCTGCGCAGCAGCATCACCAACGACGAATTTGTCCCCCTGGAGCAGGAGCTGCGGCTGCTGGACCGCTATGTGGAGATCCAGCGCATCCGCTTCTCCGGCACCTTCCAGCTCCGCACCCAGGTGGACGACGGCCTGCTGGATGTGCTGGTGCCCAAGCTGATGCTCCAGCCTCTGGTGGAGAACGCCATCATCCACGGGTTTGAGGACAGCGACGGCGGCGAGATCGTGGTCTCGGCCCGGGAGGAGCCGGGCCACCTCCTGATCACCGTCTCCGACGACGGCCGCGGCATGTCGGAGGAGAGCCTGCGCAATTTTCAGGCCCAGATCCTGCCCGGCCCGGGGCGTCACCTGGGTCTGCACAATGTGGACGCCATCCTGCGGCTGCACTACGGGCCGGACAACGGCCTGCGCTTCGTCCCCACGGGCGGCCGGGGCACCTGTGTGCGCATTACCCTGCCCATTACGAGAAGGGAGGTCCCCTCATGCTAAAGGTGGTCGTCGTGGAGGACGAGGAGCTGGTCCGCAAGGGTATCGTTCTGGCGGTGGACTGGGCCTCTGTGGGCTGCGCCGTGGTGGGGGAGGCCGCCAACGGCCAGGAGGGACTGGAGGTCATCGCACGCTACCGCCCCGACCTCATCGTTACCGACATCAAGATGCCCAGGCTGGATGGACTGGAGATGGTACGGCAGCTCAGGGCCCAGGGCAACCGGGCCTATGTGATCCTCCTCACCGCCTACAGCGACTTCTCCTATGCCCAGGCGGCGGTGAAGCTGGGGGCGGTGGACTATCTGCTCAAGCCCTTCCGCGACGGGGAGCTGGAGGCCGTCGTCGAGCGTATCCAGCGCCGGGAGCGGGAGGAGCGGCATCCGGCGTCCCCCGCCGGTCCCGAGGAGCTCCGGGGCAAAAGCAAATATGTTATGGAGGCCCTCAACTACATCTCCGAGCACTACAACGACCCGGAGATCGGGGTGAGCTCCATCGCCGGCCATCTGGGCGTCAGCGAGAGCCATCTGAGCCATGTATTCAAAAAGGAAACCTCCTATACCCTGTCCGGCTACCTGACCAGCTACCGGATGCACAAGGCTATGGAGCTGCTCAAGGACTGCCGCAGCAAGGTCTATGAGGTGGCCGAGCAGGTGGGCTATCGGGATATCACTTATTTCAGCAGCACCTTCAAAAAGGCGGTGGGGTTCTCTCCCTCGGAGTTCCAGCGCCGGTGCCAGTGATTGCCCTTCCCCATACTATTCAGAAGGAACCGGCTGGGGCCACGGCCCCAGCCGGTTCCTTCTGGATATATCCCAATCCACACAGGGCATGATCCGGAATGGGTCAGATGCGCTCCCACAGGGAGGCCATGGCCGGACCGCCGCCCACGCACAGTGCGGCGCCTCCCACCCGGTGCCCTGAGTGGAGCATCTCATAGATCAGCGACACCACGATCCGCAGGGCGGTACAGCCCACTGGATGCCCTAGGGAGATGCCAGAGCCGTTGATATTGGTCCGCGCCCGGTCCATCTGAATGCCGTGCTCTTCCTGGAGCATCCGTTCCACTCCGATGAACTGGGCGGCAAAGGCTTCGTTGACCTCCCAGTAGTCCACATCCTCAAATGCCAGGCCGACCGCTTTCAGACACTTGGGAATGGCCACGGCGGGACCCAGGCCCATGACCTCGGGCTCCACTCCCTCACCGCAGATATGGAGCATCTTTGCCAGGGGAGCGATGCCCAGCGCGTCGGCCTTTTCTTTTGACATGACCACCGCCGCCGCCGCCGCGTCGTTGATCCCGGAGGCGTTGGCCGCGGTGACCACGCCGTCCCGCAGAAAGGCCGGGGGAAGCTGGGCCATGGACGCCAGATCAGCACCCCGAATGGGATGCTCGTCGGTATCCACCACCACAGTGCCTTTTCGGCTGCGGACTTCCATCGGGACAATCTCGTCCTTAAATGTTCCGGCATCAATGGCGGCGCAGGCACGCTGATGACTCAAGACGGCCAGCTCATCGCACTCCTGCCGGGTAATGCCGTAGCGCTTGGCTACATTTTCCGCCGTGACGCCCATATGACCTCCGGACAACTCATCCACCAGGCCGTCATGGAGCATGGAGTCGGTGATCTGGCCGTGACCCATCCGGTAGCCATTCCGGGCCTTGGGGAGCAGATAGGGGGCGTTGGTCATGCTCTCCACACCCACAGCCAGACCAATGTCGGTCTTACCCAGCGCCACATCATTACAGACGATCTCCAGGGCCCGCATCCCGGAGGCGCAGTTCTGGTTTACGCTGACGGCGTTGCTGCGGGCGGGCAGCCCGATGCGCATACTCACCTGCCGGGCGGGCAGAGAGCCCTGCATGGCGGTGTAGAGCTGACCCATGGCGATCTCGTCCACCTGGGATGGGGCCAAACCGGCCCGGCGGATGGCCTCCTTTCCGGCGGCGATGGCCAGGTCACGGGCGGACAGGGAGGCAAAGGCCCCGTTAAATTCGCCGATGGGAGTACGGCAGGCGCTGACAATGACAACTTCTCGCATAGCGTTCCTCCAAACATCGTTGGTGAAGGTTAGGAGCCAATGGCTCCGGAAGGCTTTCAGATGGTGAGGCCCATCTTCTCCGCCTGAAAGACCCGGGGGTCCATCTGCTTTAAGTCCTTGGACAGGATGGGAAGAAAACCCATCTGGTCCAGCACATCCTTTTGCAGGTCCACCCCGGGGGCGATCTCCGTCAGAACGATGCCAGCCCGGGTGAGCCGGAAGACCGCCCGTTCGGTGACATAGAGCACCTCCTGGCCGATGGAGGCTCCGTATTCGCCGCTGTAGGTCACCTGCTGGACGTTCTCCACAAATTTGCGGTTGCGTCCCTCCCTGATGATGTGAAGCGCACCATTTCCAATCTCCAGCTCCAGACCGCCGGAGGTAAAGGAGCCGCAGAAAACCACCTTGCCGGTATTTTGGGAAATGTTGATGAAGCCGCCGCAGCCCGGTGTTTTGGGACCGAAACGCCCCACGTTGATGTCGCCCTTGGCGTTGACCTCGGCCAACCCCAGAACGGTCATGTCCAGGCCGCCGCCGTCATAGAAATCGAACATCGTGCGCATGTCCAGGATGCCCAGGGCGTTCTGCCCGGCGCCGAAGGCGCCGCCGCCGCAAGGGATGCCTCCCATCACGCCGCTTTCGGTGGTCATGGTGAGCTGATCGCCAAAGCCCTCCTCGGCAGCCACCACCGCCACACCCTCGGGCACACCGATCCCCAGATTGATGACGGCATGGGGAGTCAGTTCCATGGCGGCCCGGCGGGCCAGGACTTTGCGCACGTCCAGGGGCAGGGGCGGGATGGAGTCCACGGGGACGTTGATATGACCGGACATGCTGGGGTCGTAAAAATAAGCCTTGGTCTGACGGTGCTCCTCGATGGGGTCGGGGGAGACCACCACTGCATCCACAAAGATCCCCGGGATCTCCACCCGGTCGGCAGTGAGGCTGCCGGCGCGGACGGCGTTCTTTACCTGGACGATGACCTTGCCGCCACAGGCCTTGACCGCCATGGCGATGGTGCGCATCTCCAGGTTCACCGGCTCGTGTTCGATGGTAATGTTGCCGTCCTCGTCGCCGGTGGTGCCGCGGATAATAGCCACGTCAAACTTGGGAGTGGGATACCACAGCCACTCCTCCCCCTCAAACTCCACCACCTTCACCAGGTCCTCGGTGGTGACGGCATTGATTTTGCCGCCCTCCAACCGGGGGTCCACGAAGGTCTTGAGACCCACCTTGGTCAGTTCGCCGGGGCGCTGCTGGATGGCCGCCCGGAAAATACCCGCCACCACCCCCAAGGGGTAGTTGTAGGCCTGACACTTGTTTTCCGCCATATATTTGCCCAGCTTGGGTGTCAGGCCGAAGTGGCCGCCAATAATCTTGGCGATCATGCCGTCCTGGGCCAGGTGATCGTAGCCCTGCCCCTCGGCATTGCCTTGGCTGGCGCAGAACACACAAGTCAGGTCCCGGGGGTGGCCCGTCTGCGCATACCGTTCTCCCATGGCGCGAAAGACGGACTCGGGGGTCCCGGCGATCATAAAGCCCGACGTGCCCACCACGGCACCGTCCCGGATCAGGTCCAGCGCGGTGTCCATACTGACGATTTTACTCATATAGTCGCTCCCTTCTTTGATCTGGCGCGGGCAGGAGAGATTATCCCGGACTCTCCCACCGCAGCAACTGTCTGGCATACTGATAAAGGTCCAGATCAAGAGTGTCCAGCTCCACATGCTCCACGCCGGGCACGTGCTGCCGCAGCACTCGTTCCAGAACCTCGTCCGCCGTGTAATCGGCCGCGGCACAGCCGGCGCACTGGCCTAGAAGCCGTACATAAACGGTGTCCCCCTGGATCCGGGTGACTTCCACCTCGCCGCAGTGCTCCCGCAGGATCGGCCGGGCGTATTCGTCCAGGGCTTGTTCGATGGCTTCCCGCATCAGAATTGCTCCTTTCGTTGGAAAAAAGCGGAGGAACCGCCCGCTGACGATTCCTCCGCCTCAGCTCGTTTCGCACCGCTCTGCACGCCGCTTCAGCCGGACCGGGACACCGCCTGAATCCGGCGGAGGATACTGCTGCAGAGCTGTTCAGGAGGGGTGGGCCAGTGATCCACTGTGTCGGGGGAGACCAGGATCACTGGCCCCTGGAAATCAGGACGGCTGGCGCATTCGGCCTGACAGGCGTTGAGAATCAGGAGCACGTCCACGGCGGGGTCTCTGGCATAGTAACCAAAGACCAACTCGGGCGCCCGCGCCCGCAGCGTTTTGCAGAGTTCCGCCATATCCATGCGGGGCGCGCAGTGCCCGCAGAACTTGACGCCTACCTTCAAGGCGGGGACCTGCTTATTTTGAATATTTGCTGGGGTCTACACCGGCGATCTTCATAGCCGCCTTCTTCTTGCTTTCCAGGCCGGAGAGCTTGGAGTACATGATTTTCTGGGCTTGGGGCGAGCCGGCGCCGTGCATGGACTCCACCAGAGCCACGCCGCCGGTCATGACCTCCACCAGGCGGATCATCCGCATACGGTCCTCGGTGGGCACCGAGGCCACGCCCCGCATGTACTTTTCCACGTACTTGCCGACCTCAGGGCTGCGGAAGTCGGCTTCGGAGGGCAGCGTGGCCAGAATACCGCCGCCCACATCCTGGGCCAGGCGGTCGATGTCGTAGATCAGCTTGGTAACGTTGTGCTTACCCACGTTGGCCAGCAGGGGGTCCACATAATAGTTGCCCGCGGCGGTGGGCTTGCCCTCAGCCGAGCAGGCGATGGAGCAGCAGTACAGGGTCTCGGCCAGATGGATCATCTCGTTGAGCTTATCCTTGATGTGGGTGGCCTTGCCATAGCCGCTCATGTCGGCCACGGTGGCGGCGGCGCCGATGACGATGTCGGACACGCCGCCCTTGCAGCCGCCGTAGTTCTGCCGGTGGTAGCAGGCAAAGCGCTCTACCAGCATTCCGGAGAACGGATACTCGCCGCACATAAAGACATTTTCCCAAGGTACGAACACATCCTCCAGGATGGTCAGGCACTCGCCGCCAACCACGCCATAGCGGGCGTTGCCCTGATCAATCTCGCCTTCCAGTTTCCGGTCGTCATTGGTCTGACGGCCGAAGATATGGATGACGCCGGGGGCATCCACGGGCAGCGCGCAGCAGACGGCGTAGTCCTTATCTTCCTCGCCGTAGCCGGAGGTGGGCATGATGAGCATTTCGTGGGAGTTAACCATGCCGGTCATGTGGGCCTTGGCGCCCCGGATGTAAATGCCCTTGTCGTCCTTCTTCACCACGTGGACGAACAGGTCGGGGTCGGCCTGCTGAGAGGGGCGTAGGCTCCGGTCGCCCTTGGGGTCGGTCATGGCGCCGGCCACCATCAGGTCCTCCTCCTGCCAGCGCAGCAGGTACTTTTTCAGGCGCTCGTGGTAGTTGGTGCCCAGCTTCTGGTCCATCTCGTAGGTGACGCTGTAGATGGAGTTGACGGCGTCCAGACCTACGCATCTTTGGTAACATGTACCAGTGTTTAGGGAAATCATGCGCAGCATCTTGACCTTTTTCACCAAATCATCTACACTTTGATGGATGTGTGTGAACCGATTGATCTTTTTCCCGGTCAGATGGGAGGTAGCGGTCATCAGATCCTCAAACTGGGGGTCCTCCGCCAGTTCATAGGTCATGGCGGCAGAGTTGACATGGCCTTTGATGAAGGGGTGGTCGATCACGTCCTTGCTGTCCAGGAGCTGTCCTTTGATGTACACCTTGATGTTGCGGTTGCGCAGGCTGTCTCTATACTCTTGTCCCGTTTTCATGCTGTTACCTCCGTTTAATTTTTTGGAAAGTGGATTTGTCGGCCTGCCCAAGATATAAGCAAATCGTGTGCCAACCGCAAAAAACGGGAACCCCGGCGTCGTACCGGAGTTCCCGTTTCTCCCAATTCATTTGTCAGGTTCCCGGGCCGGAGATTGCCTCCTGGCCACGGTATTTTTCCAGCTTGCGATACAGCACCGATTTGTGGAGCCGCAGGCGTCCAGCGGCCTTGGAAACACTGCCGCCGCATGCGTCAAGCGTCTCCAAAACGAGCTGCTTTTCATAGGCCTCCACGGCGGCGCGCAGGGAGACGCCCTCCCGGACCGGAGCGGAGGCCGGGTCTGTACGGTCCTGCGCCTCCAAGGAGGTCTCCGGCCCGGCGCCGCGGAAGGACAGGGTATTGTCCCCGCTCTCGAATTCCAGAATATCGGTGGGCGAGGTAATGAACAGCCGCTCGATCACGTTGCGCAGTTCCCGGACATTGCCGGGCCAGCGGTAGTGCTCCAGCCGCCGGATGGCGGAGTAGGACAGGATTTTTGTTTTGTTGTATTTTTTATTGAGTCTGCTGAGGAAGAACCGGGCCAGCGGCACGATGTCCTCCCGCCGCTCCCGCAGGGGCGGGATTTCCACGGAGAGGATGTTTAGACGGTAGTAGAGGTCGCTGCGGAACAGGCCCTGGGCGCACATCTCCTCCAGGTTCCGGTTGGTGGCCGCCACCAGCCGAAAATCCACCTTTTTGCTGCTCTCCGAGCCCAGACGGGTGACCTCCCCCGTTTCAATGACGCGCAGGAATTTGGCCTGGATCAAAAGGGGCATTTCCCCGATTTCATCCAGGAAGATGGTGCCGCCGTCGGCCAACTCGAACACACCGGCCTTGCCCTCCTTGTTGGCTCCGGTGAAGGCCCCCCTGGCATAGCCGAAAAACTCCGATTCCATCAGGCTCTCCGGGATGGCCGCGCAGTTGACTGGAATAAAGACCCCGCCGCTACGCGAGCTCTGGTTGTGGATGTATTTGGCAAGCACCTCCTTGCCGGCGCCCGTCTCCCCCGTCAGCAGGATGTTGCTGTCTGCGGGGGAGATCCGGGTCAGAAAGGCCAAAATGCCCTTCATAGCCGCGCTCTCTGCAATTACTGTGGCGTTATTGGACATTTTGGAGGACAAGAAGTCCAGCAGTTCTATGGATTTTTGCCTGGATTCCATCATCTCGCGGGCCACCAGTTCAGTGATCTGCTCGTTGAAACTGACGGCCACCACCAGCGCCACCTCGCCGTTTTCGTCCAGGACTGGATTGGACACCGTCAGGATGGGCATCTTCATTTTGCCCCGGACGTATTTGATGCTCAACTGCCGGGTCTCAAAGGCCTGGATACTGGCTGAGTTGAGGATATAGCCCTCCTCCGCCAGACCCATCAGGTTGGCTCCGCTCAAGCGTTCCTCGGGGATGTCCAGGGCGGAGCAGACCACGTCGTTGTAGTAGACCACGTTGCGGTTCCGGTCGCAGATTAGAAGGGTCCCTTTCATGTGGTTCAGGGCCTTCACCAAATTTTCCAAACCGAATTCTTCACGGCGCATGAGAGCCCCTCCTCTTGGCTGCAAAATCGTCTCACTTCTGCGACGATTCGCAAAATCACGAAATCAGAACCGTCTCACTTTTGCAATTTTTGGCTCGATTATACACAGATGATCCAGAAAAGTCAACCGTTGTAATTTCATATTTGGCAAAATTACTCATAGTAAATGGCTTGCCCTACGGCGCATGACTTTGCATAGAAGAGGTGGGCCGCGGGTCTTTTTGGGCGCAGGAATGTAGTTTGGCACAGATCTTGCATCTAAAATTCCATGAATGCATGCATCGCACATAGTACCAAAACTGAAATGGAGGAGATCATATGGGTTACCTGCTCAACGAAGACCAGCAAGCCATCGTCAGCTCCGTCAAGGCGTTTATGGAAAAAGAAGTGGCGCCGGTCTGCGCCGAATGCGACCGCTCGGGCGAGCTGCCCATGGCCGCCTATGACAAGGCGCTGGAGATGGGGCTGCACTGCATGGAGATTCCGGAAGAGTTTGGCGGCGGCGGCATCGACTATATGACTGTGGCGGCTGCCTGTGAAGAGATGGGCAAGGTAGACGCGGGGTTCGCCACCACCATGGGGGCCACCGGCCTGGCCATCAAGCCGGTCCTTCTGGCCGGCACTGCCACCCAGAAGCAGATGTACTCCGACATCCTCACACAGAAGAAGTTTGCCGCCTTCTGCCTCACCGAGCCCATGGCCGGCTCTGACGCAGGCGCCTGCACCACCACCGCCATCCGCGATGGAGACGAGTACATCATCAACGGCTCCAAGTGCTTTATCACCAACGGCGGGATCGCTGATGTGTACGTGGTTTTTGCCAACGTGGACCGCTCCAAGGGGCTGAAGGGCCTGACCGCTTTTATTGTCGAGCGCAGCCGCCCCGGCGTGAGCACCGGCAAGGAGGAGGATAAGTTCGGCATCCGCCTGTCTAACACCTGCGATGTGATCTTTGAGGATGTCCGCGTGCCCGCGGCCAATCGGCTGGGCGAAGAGGGCGAGGGCTTTAAGATCGCCATGCGCACCCTGGATCTGTCCCGCCCCTTCATCGGCGCCATCGCCGTGGGCATCTCCCAACGGGCCCTGGACGAGGCCGTGAGCTACTCCAAGACCCGGGTGACCTTTGGAAAACCCATCGCCAAGCAGCAGGCGCTCCAGTTCATGATGGCCGACATGGATATGCAGACCGAGGCCGCCCGACAGACCGTGATCTACTGCATCGACCGCATCATGATGCACCTGCCCTACTCCCGTGAGGCCGCCATCTGCAAGTGCTTCGCCGGCGACACCGCTGTGAAGTCTGCGCTGGATGCCATCCAGATTCTGGGCGGCTACGGCTACTCCAGGGAGTACCCGGTGGAAAAGCTTCTTCGGGACGCTAAGATTTTCCAGATCTTTGAGGGCACCAACCAGATTCAGCGCGTGGTCATTGCGGGCCAGCTTCTGAAATAATGCCCGCCCCATCCCCCTGCGCGTCAGCAATACGAGATAAGGAGGATGTATCATGAATCAGCCAAAGCCCAACGCCACCCTGTTTATCATCATCAACATCATATTCTTTGCGTTTAACTTTCTGGTCATTCCCATCCTGCCCAACCCCATCCTTTTTGGCTGGCTGAGCCTGCATTATCTGCTGTTTTTCGGCACCGCCCCCATCGGCTCTCTCCTCTGGGGCGCCTACTTCATCCAGTTTTTTGCCCGCCAGAAAGATATTTGACCCCCTGCACCGTTCCAACGAAACATGGAGGAGGTATAACGCAATATGAATATGTACGCAGTTTTTACGCTGGTGCTCTGCGGAGTTTATGGCGTCTTCATGGTCATTCAGGGCCTGGCCAACTACCGAAAGACCAGCGGCTCGACCGAGACCTTCTACAACGCCGACCGCGGCGTCAACACCTTTATGCTCGTCTGCTCCACTGCCGTATCGGTGTTCAGCGGCCTGGCCTTCTACGGCTGGCCTTCTTCGTCCTATAAGCTGGGCGCCGGCTACATCTCCGGTATGGGCGCCTTCTGCGTTGGCCTGGAGTTCGCGGTGATTGGCTACCGCCTGTGGCTCCTGGGCAAGGAGTATGGCTTTACAACACCGATTGATTTCCTGCGCAGCCGCTATTATTCCGAGAAGTACGGCGTGTTCTGTGCGATTCTCATGGTGGCCATGATTGTGCCCTATGTGGCTCTGCAGCTCATCACCATTGGCGATGGTATGAACGTCTCAACCAAGGGCTTCGTGCCCTACTTCCTCGCGGTACTCTTTGCCTGCGCCATCATCTGTTTCCATGTATTCGGAGGCGGCATGAAGGCGGTGGCCTGGATGGATACCTTTAACTTTATCTTGGGTGTGGGTACCCTGTGGGTGCTGGTCGTCGTCCTGGTGGTGCGGAACTTCGACGGCGGTATGGTAGGGGTTTACGAGGCCATCAAGAACGATCCAGTGTCCGTGGCCAACTTAGGGGCGCCGGGTGCCACCGGCTACTTCACCATCCCCGGCATCATCAACCAGGCCCTTACCGCCTCGGTCGCCACGATTGTGTGGCCCCACATCTATTCCCGCTGCTACATTGCAAAGAGCAAGAAGAACTTTGAGGTCATGGCGTGGGGCCTGCCGCTGGGCTACCTGATGACCTTCACCGGCCTGATTCTCATCGGTATTTACATCGGCCCCGGCATCCTGGGCTCCGGCTTTGACAAGGCGGACTCTCTAGTGCCCTATCTGGCCACAAACTTCGCGCCCCCCATCGTCAGTGCCGTCGCCATGCTGTGTCTCTTCGCCTTTGCTATCTCTACCGGCGAGTCAATGCTTCTGTCCGGTACGGCCATGGTGACCAAGGACCTGTTTGTTCGGCATCGTTTCCTGCTAAAAGGACTGCCTGCCGACGACAAAAAGGTAGTGCATTGGACCCGCATCGTGGTAATCATTATGATGATCGGTATGCTCATCATCGTCTGGCTGCGGCCGGCTGCCATCGTGGATTACGCCTACAAGCTCTCCTCCCCCTACTTTGCCATGGTCATGCCCGCCACCATCGGCGGCCTGTTCTGGAAAAAGGGGACCAAGGAGGGGGCCTGGGCGGGTACCATCGTGGGCTGCATCATCGTCACCCTTGGCACGTTCTTCATTAAAAATCTGCCTCTGGGTTTGTCTGCGCTCTCCTGGGGCCTGCTCATCAACGCCGTCCTCTACATCGTGGTCAGTCTGTGCACCAAATGTCCGGAGGAGATTGCAGACAAGTACATTACCCGGGTGGAAAATTACATCAGCGCCGGTACCGATATGGATACAATTGTGGGCAATACCATCTTAGCCTCCACCTTCCGTCCTGAGCAATTGGCCAGCAAGCGCTGATAGGAGGGATACTATGACCACTCTGACGGAGAAGACCTTGTTTTCCATCTATGGCGTCTCAATCGAGCACCCCAAGGACTGGAAGATCTTTTTCAATCCAAAGCGCACCTTTGACTATACCACGGGTTTTTTCCGTATTGAGGACTACATCCCCAAAAAGGGAGCCCAGGTTTCCCTGAGTATCAATTGGGAGAAGGTCCCCGGCGACAACGAGAGCTTTGCCCGCCAGTACTGCGACAACATTTTGATGCAGTATCAAAGGCAGATGAAAAAAGCACCGTTCCAGGTGGAGACCATGGAGGTCATTGACTTCATGGACGGGAAAGCCGCCTATATCGTGTCGGAATACCGAGCCAGCCCGGGTCTGGTCAAAAAAAAGACCGACGGTTCCGTACGGACCATGCAGTTGGCCTTCTATGACGAGAACTCCGGTCGGGCTGTGGTCAGCTCGGTGATCGGGCTGCCGGACAAGGTAACTGAGGAAGAGGATTTTCTGCGGGAGCTGGTATTCTCCGTCAGATGTGCATCCCATGAGCCCTGAACCATCAAGGAAGGACCGGGTGGCTGCCCGGTCCTCTCATTTTGGTGCTGCCAATACACAAAAGGGCCCTGGAGAATCATTCTCCAGGGCCCTTTTGTAAGGAGGCTGGCCATAAGCTCTAGAGCCGGTCATTGGAGAAGGCCCGGTTCCATGCACCGGTCGGCGCCCACACGTCCAGGCTATCTGCGCAGTTCAAAAAGCGGAACAGCCTTCTTTTTTATGGAAGTATGTGCAGTTCCGGCATATTAAACGCGTGGAGGAACAGCTCGCCTCCAGCGGCCGGAACATAGCCGAGAACGCACTCGCGTCCTGCCAAATCTTAATCGCAGTTTTTAGGTCGTCACCGGCCAAACACCCCGCGCTTACCGAATGTTCTCTCTGAAGGGAAGCGGGGAGTGAAGGCGTATTCCTTGCTGCCCGCATCCGTTTCTTGTATGTGGGAGCGCATTCGCCCCCCAAATTCCGGCTAAAAGACGTAAAAAGCCCAGGAACCATATGGTCCCTGGGCTTTTTCATGGTGGACGATACAGGACTTGAAC
>NZ_DCJO01000035.1:0-80546 GCF_002320075.1 Intestinimonas sp. UBA1698
CGCAACGACCCCTGCCCCTGCGGCAGCGGGCTGAAGTGGAAGAAGTGTACCTGTAAGGAGTACCATTCCGAGGACATGCAGTAAAAACAAAGATACGGGTCCCCGCGCGCCGTGGGGACCCGTATTCTCCTGCTAGAGGGGTATGTATGAGCTTTGCTGAGACCACGAAAAACGGAGTGACCGTTACCTATTCCCAGGGCATCGCCGGGGCCGGCGGGGCAGTCCATGCCTTTTCCACCCGGCTGGGCGGGGTGTCCACCGGCATCTATGCCAGCCTGAACCTGGGCTCCACCCGGGGGGACGACCCGGACTGTGTCCGGGAAAATTACCGGCGGTTCTTCCAGGCCGCAGGGGCGGACCTGACCCAGGTGGCCATGTCCAACCAGGTCCACGGAGACGTGGTGCGCCCGGTCACCTCCGCCGACCGGAAGCGGGACCTCTATGACCCGGAGGGGTATGAGGCGGACGGCCTGGTCACCGACCTGCCGGGGGTGTCCCTGGTAATCTTCGGGGCCGACTGCCTGCCCATCCTGCTCTACGACCCGGTGCGCCGGGTGGCGGCGGCCTGCCACGCGGGCTGGCGGGGCACCGCGTTGGGCATCGCCCAGCGGGCGGTGGAAAAGATGGGCTTTTACGGCTCCCGACCGGAGGACATCCGGGCCGCCATCGGTCCCGGCATCGCCAAGTGCTGCTTCGAGACCCACGAGGATGTGCCCAACGCTATGACCAAGGCCCTGGGCGTATGCGCTACCCCCTACATTGAGCCCATCGAGGGGGGCAGGTTCAAGGTGGATCTGAAGGGCCTCAACGCCATGCGGCTCAAGCGGGCGGGACTGCTGGAGGAGCACATCGACATCTCTCCCGACTGCACCGCCTGCCACCCGGAGAAATACTGGTCCCACCGGGCCACCCAGGGCCGGCGGGGCAGCCAGGCCGCGGTCATCCAACTGCTGTGAGGCCGGCCATGGGAACGCGGCTGACGGCTCTGCTGCTGGCGGGGGCCCTGACCCTGGCTCTAAGCGCCTGCGCCCCGGCGGGGGAGGTCCTTCCGCCGGAGACCACCCCCACCCCAACCCAGACGGCCCGGCCGGAGCCGGCGCGGGCCTTTACTCTGCCCCGTTCGGAGGGGACCCTCCACCCCATCCTCAGCCAGGACGCCGCCAACGTGGCCCTGGCCGGCCTGGTGTGGGAGGGGCTGTTTGCCCTGGACGGCAGCTTCGAGCCCCAGCCGGTGCTGTGCCAGGGCTACACCGTCAGCGAGGACGGCCTCACCTGGACCTTTACCCTCCGCTCTGGCGTCACCTTTTCCGACGGCAGTCCCCTGACTGCTGACGAGGCGGCGGCCTCCCTGCGGCTGGCCATGGGGGAGAGCTCCCGGTTCTCCGGCCGGATGGGGGGCGTCCGGAGCGTGACCAGCCAGGACGGCGCGGTGGTGGTCACCCTCAACCGGCCCAACGGGGCCCTGCCCGCCCTGCTGGACATCCCCATCGTCAAGGGGGAAAGCGAGGAGCCGCTGGGCACCGGGCCCTATGTGGTGGAGGGCTGGGGGGAGGACTCCCGGCTGACCGCCCGGTCGGACTGGTGGCAGAACAAGCCCCTGCCCGTCCAGACCATCCCGCTGTACACGGTGCCCGAGCCGGACGACCTGATCTACGCCTTCGATGCCGGGGACATCTCCCTGGTGTCCACCGACCTTACCGGCACCAACGCCCTGGGCTTCGGCGGCGATTACGAGACCTGGGACTATCCCACCTCCACCATGCTGTATGTGGGCTTCAACTGCAATGCGGGCGCCTGCCGGGACCCGGCGGTGCGGCAGGCCCTGTCCCGGGGCCTGGACCGGAACAGCGTGGCCTCCGCCCTCTACGCCCGCCACGCCGTGGCCTCCGCCCTGCCGGTCCACCCGGCCGCCGCCTGCTACGATCAGACGGCCGCCGCCGCCCTGGATTATGCCCCCCAGGCCCTGGCCGACGGCCTGACGGCGGCGGGCTGGTCCAAGGGAGAGGACGGTCTGTGGGCCAGGGGCCGGGAGCGCCTGTCTCTCACCTTCGTGGTCAGCACCGATAACACCTTTCGCCTGACGGCGGCGGAGTACCTGGCCGGGGAGCTGACCCGGGCCGGGATCGGGGTGGAGCTGCAGAAGCTCAGTTGGACCGACTACCAGAAGGCGCTGGCCCAGGGGGACTTCGACCTCTACCTGGGGGCGGTGACCCTCAGCGCCGACTTTGACCCCACGCCCCTGCTCAGCGGGGCGCTGAACTACGGGAGGTACTGGAACGCCGACACCAACGCCCTGACGGACGCCTACCGGGCGGCCGCCGGCACGGCCCGGGAGACGGCGGCCGCCGCCCTGTGGGCCCGGCTGGCCCAGGAGGCCCCCTTTGCCGTGCTGTGCTTCCAGAACCAGTCGGTGCTGACCCAGTGGGGCATGGTCTCCGGCCTGACCCCCACCCAGCAGAACCCCTTTTACGGCTTTGCACACTGGAGCGTCGGCTCCGGAGGATAAACCACCCAGAGACAGAGACAACGAGGAGAGATGGTTATGGTATTCCGCTGCTTTGTGGAAAAAAAGCCCGGATTTGACGGTGCGGCCCGGGCCCTGTGCCGGGAGCTGACCGAACAGTTGGGCGTGCGGGGCTTGGAGCGGGTCCGGGTCCTGAACCGCTATGATGTGGAGGGCGTCGATGCCGCCGTCTACGCCGCCGCCCGGACCGCCGTGTTTTCCGAGCCTCAGGTGGACGCGATCTGGGACGAGACCATGCCCCCGGTGGAGGGGCCCCACGCCCTGACGGCGGTGGAGGCGCTGCCCGGACAGTACGACCAGCGGGCGGACTCGGCGGCCCAGTGCATCCAGCTCATGACCGGCGGGGACCGGCCGGCGGTGGCCGCCGCCGCCGTGTACGTCCTGCTGGGGCAGGTGGCGGACGCCGACCTGGAGAAGGTGAAGAAGTACCTCATCAACCCGGTGGAGAGCCGGGAAGCCTCTCTGGATAAGCCGGCCACCCTGACCCAGATCTATCCCGTGCCCGGCGACGTGCCGGTGCTGGAGGGCTTCCGCGCCCGGACGGAGGAGGCGCTGGGGGAGATTCTGGAGCAATACGGCCTGGCCATGGACCGAAACGATCTGAAATTTTTCCAGGACTATATGCGGGACGAAGAGGGCCGGGACCCCACCGTCACCGAGCTGCGGCTGGTGGATACCTACTGGTCCGACCACTGCCGCCACACCACCTTCGCCACCCACCTGGACCGGGTGGAGATCGAAGCCCCCGCCGTCCGGGCCGCCTATGAGCGGTATCTGGCCGCCCGGGTGGAGGTCTACGGCCCCGAGAAGGCCGCCCGGCGGCCCCAGACCCTGATGGACCTGGCCACCATCGGCACCAAGACCCTGAAAAAGCGGGGCCTGCTCCCCGAGCTGGACGAAAGCGAGGAGATCAATGCCTGCTCCATCCACGTCCCCGCCGTGGTGGACGGCCAGGAGCAGGACTGGCTGCTGATGTTCAAGAACGAGACCCACAACCACCCCACCGAGATCGAGCCCTTCGGCGGCGCGGCCACCTGCATCGGCGGCTGCATCCGGGACCCCCTGTCCGGCCGGGTGTACGTCCACCAGGCCATGCGCGTCACCGGCGGCGGCGACCCCCGGGTCCCCATGGACCAGACGCTGGAGGGCAAGCTGCCCCAGCGCAAGATCGCCCAGACCGCCGCCGCGGGCTACTCCTCCTACGGCAACCAGATTGGCCTGGCCACCGGCCATGTGGCCGAAGTCTACCACCCCGGCTATGTGGCCAAGCGCCTGGAGTGCGGCGCCGTGGTGGGGGCCGCTCCCGCCGACCACGTGGTGCGGGAGGAGCCCGCCCCCGGCGACGTGGTCATCCTTCTGGGCGGCCGCACCGGCCGGGACGGCATCGGGGGAGCCACCGGCTCCTCCAAGAGCCATGACCGGAAGAGCCTGGACACCATGGCCTCCGAGGTGCAGAAGGGCAACGCCCCCGAGGAGCGGAAGATCCAGCGGCTGTTCCGCCGGGGCGACGTGACCCGCCTCATCAAGCGGTGCAACGACTTCGGCGCGGGCGGCGTGTCCGTGGCCATCGGCGAGCTGGCCGACGGCCTGTCCATCGACCTGGACGCCGTGCGCAAGAAATACGACGGCCTGGACGGCACCGAGCTGGCCATTTCCGAGTCCCAGGAGCGCATGGCGGTGGTGGTGGCCGCGGCCGATGCCGACCGCTTCATCGCCGCCGCCCAGGCGGAGAACCTGGAGGCCTATCCGGTGGCGGTGGTCACCGAGAATCCCCGGATGGTGATGCGCTGGCGGGGGAAGGTGGTGGCCGACCTGTCCCGGGCCTTCCTGAGCTCCAACGGCGCGGTGAAGCACGCCCAGGTGGCCGTGGCGAAGCCGGACCCCGCCGCCGGGGCGCGGAACCGCTGCCGGAGCCTGCGGGAGCTGGCCGGAAGTCTGGAGTGCGCTTCCCGCCGGGGCCTGACCGAGCGGTTTGACGGCTCCATCGGCGCGGGCAGCGTGCTGATGCCCTTCGGCGGCAGAAGTCAGCGGACCCCCGCCCAGGCCATGGCCGCCCTCTTCCCCGTGGAGCCGGGCAGGGAGACCGAGCAGGCCAGCGTGATGGCCTGGGCCTTTGACCCGGACCAGATGTGCGCCGACCCCTACGCCGGGGCCCACAGCGCGGTCTATACCTCGGTGGCCAAGCTGGTGGCCGCGGGCGCCGACTACCGAAAAGCCTATCTCTCCCTCCAGGAATTCTTCGAAAAGCTGCGGGACGAGCCGGCGCGGTGGGGCAAGCCCTTCGCCGCCCTGCTGGGCGCCCTGGACGCCCAGTTGGAGCTGGGCGCCGCCGCCATCGGCGGTAAGGACTCCATGTCCGGGTCCTTCCTGGACCTGGATGTGCCCCCCACCCTCATCTCCTTTGCCATCGCTCCCGTCAAGGCCGGCGAAGTCCTTTCCCCCGAGTTTAAAGAGGCGGGACACGGGGTCTACGTCTTCGGCTCCGGTGAGCCTAACGCCTGCAAGGCATCCTGGGCGTATTTCCACGAGCTGTGCCGCCATGGCCGCGTCAAGGCCGCCTGGGCGGTGGAGCACGGCCTGGCGGAGGCTGTGATGAAGATGTCCTTTGGCAACGGCGTGGGCTTTGCCGCCGAGGACCCCGCAAAGGCGCCCATATGGTACGTCCCCATGCCCGGCGTCATTGTGGCCGAGGTGGAGGGAGAGCCGGACAGCGCCCAGTGCATGAGGATCGGCGCCACCATGGCCGAGCCCGTCGTCACCATCGGCGGCGACTCCGCCCCCATCGACGCGCTGCTGACCCTGAACGAGGGGGTGCTGGAGGAGGTCTACCCCACCCGGACCGGGGCCAAGGGGGCGGTGGAGTCCATCTCTTGGGACCGGCGGTCCCCCGCCGTGTGCAAATCCAGGATCGCCCGGCCCAAGGCGGTGATCCCCGTGTTCCCGGGTACCAACTGCGAGTACGACACCGCCCAGGCCTGTCTGCGGGCGGGCATGGAGCCGGAGATCGTGGTGGTGCGCAACCTGACGGGCGACCTGCTGGCCCAGTCGGCCCAGGCGCTGGAGACCGCCATCCGGTCGGCCCAGCTCGTGGTGCTGCCCGGCGGCTTCTCCGGCGGCGACGAGCCCGACGGCTCGGCCAAGTTCATCTGCTCCTTCTTCCGCAACCCCCGGCTTACCGACGCTGTCCACGACCTGCTCAAAAACCGCGACGGCCTGATGCTGGGCATCTGCAACGGCTTCCAGGCCCTGGTCAAGCTGGGCCTGGCGCTCTACGGCGAGATCCGGCCCATGGAGGAGTCCTGTCCCACCCTGACCTTCAACGACATCGGCCGCCATCAGAGCCGGTACGTCACCACCCGGGTGGCCTCGGTCAACTCCCCCTGGATGCTGAAAAGCCAGGTGGGCGATCTCCACGCCATCCCCATCTCCCACGGCGAGGGCAAGTTCGTCTGTCCCGGCGACCTCCTGCGGGAGCTCATTGCCCACGGCCAGGTGGCCACCCAGTATGTGGACGCCCAAGGGCAGCCCTCTATGGACATCGACGCCAACCCTAACGGCTCTGTGGGGGCCGTCGAGGGCATCTTTTCCCCGGATGGCCGGGTCTTCGGCAAGATGGGCCACTCCGAGCGGCGGGGGGATTTTGTGGCAAAAAACATTCCCGGCGACAAGTTCCAGCCCATCTTCGAGTCTGGCGCGGCGTATTTCCAATAAGCCCGTGAAGCGGGGCGCGGAGGTCCGGCGGTCGGACCTCCGCGCTTTTTATCCTTTTTTAATCTTTCCTTCAGGATGGTTTTAAATGGCCGTAGTAGGATAGGGACAACCAAAAGAGGAGGTACACGATATGCTGACCCTGACGTTTTTTGCCTTTGCCCTGCTGGTGGGGGCGGTCTGCCTGGTGCTCGCCCTGGTGGCCGGCGTGATCCTGACGGTGATCGGCCTGCCCCTGGCCCTGCTGTTCGGCTTTTTGCCCTGGCTGCTGAAGATCGCCGGCGTAGTCCTGCTTATCAAGGGCCTGCTGGACCAGCCCTTCCGCTGGGAGAACCTGCTGCCCGCGGTGGGGGCCTTCCTGCTGGCCGCCCTGATCGGCTGGATCTTCTGATTTCTTATCTTTTTCTTATCTTTTGCCCGGCTGCTTGACTTCACCCTTCCCATCTGGGTATAATCCGGGTGGAAAGGGTGAACGCATATGGACGCCAACATTCTGGTCGTGGACGACGAGCCGGAGATTGCCGATCTGGTGGAGGTCTATCTGAAAAGCGAGGGCTTTACCGTCTTTACCTGTGGCACGGCGGCGGAGGCCCTGACCTGTGTGCGGGACAACCGGCTGGACCTGGCCATTCTGGACGTAATGCTGCCGGACATGTCGGGCTTCACCTTATGCGGGGAGATCCGCCGGGAGCACCGCTTTCCGGTGCTCATGCTCACCGCCAAGGTGGGGGACATGGACAAGATCATGGGACTGACCATCGGCGCAGACGACTATATCACCAAGCCCTTCAATCCCCTGGAGCTGGTGGCCCGGGTCAAGGCCCAGCTCCGGCGGTACACCCGCTACAATGGGACGGACAAGGCGGAAAGCGACGTCATCGACTTCAACGGGCTGGTCATTAACCGAGGCACTCACGAGTGCTGGCTCTATGACAAGGAACTGACCCTTACCCCCATCGAGTTCGATATCCTGTGGATGCTGTGTGAGAACCGGGGACAGGTCATCTCAGCCGAGCGGCTGTTTGAGACCGTATGGGGGGAGAAGTACCTGGACCGGAACAACACCGTTATGGTCCACATCCGCCGCCTGCGGGAGAAGATGGGGGAGCCCAGCCGAAATCCCCGGTTCATCAAAACCGTATGGGGTGTGGGGTATAAGGTTGACTGAACGGCTGCCCAAAAACCCGAGAATTTCTCCAGAAAAATGTTGACAAGTCAGGCGAAATCGGGTATACTAACTCTTGCCCTGTTTGGACAGAGCCCATTTGGCGGCATAGCTCAGTTGGCTAGAGCACGCGGTTCATACCCGCGGTGTCCCCGGTTCAAATCCAGGTGCCGCTACCATGCAGCCGATGTGCTGCAGCATGGCCCGTTGGTCAAGTGGTTAAGACACCGCCCTTTCACGGCGGTAACACGAGTTCGAGTCTCGTACGGGTCACCAACCCCATACGGGGAACGACACCAGGGGCAGACATGGAGGCATAGCTCAGCTGGTAGAGCGCTCGCCTCACACGCGAGAGGTCACAGATTCGAGTTCTGTTGTCTCCACCAACAAAAAACACCTGAAATCGAAGATTTCAGGTGTTTTTTGCATGTAGTAAATGCCCCCCAGGGGGAGACTGGCGTCACCTGGACCTGCCCCTGGGACGGGGCGGACGGGGCCTGAACGGCGGGCGCACAGGTGGACGGGGCGGGTGCACCACCGGCGGGAAGAGGACGGGCGGCCATATGACGGGCGGAAAGATCACCGGTGGGCGCACCGCCGGTAGGCAGCCATTGGGCGGGCACACGACCGGCGGACCTGCTCCAGGCGGAGGCAAGGTGGGCGGGAATTCATGGGGCGGCATCGCGGCGATCCCCCATGCGTTGATCTGCGGCGGTATGCTGGCGGTCATCACGCCGTCATACCAGATACGAATGGTATCTCCGGGACGAAACCGGGACGCATCCGGTGTGTTGACAAGGACTCTCTGTCGTGCATCCAGGTCCAGTACGAGCAGGCGCCCCCACTGCACTTCAATTACAACAGCCTGCATGATCATGCTCGGCACCTCCTATGGATATATGATAGGATATGTCGGCCGGGGGCGATTGGAGACAGAACCAGAGGCGGCGGGACCAGCCCATATCCTCCCTTCCAGCCCGATGTGGGTGGAAAAACAGGCTGCCGGGCGGCCTTTCGGGTCCGGAACAGAAAAACAGCCCTGCAAAAAGAAAACCGCCCCGGTCAGGGGGCGGTGGTCAGATCGGAGAACTCCGTATGCTTGGCGATCCACTTGGCGGCGACGTGGCAGGTCGCGTTCATGCGCAGTCCAGAGGCGCGGATCTGCTCGGCGGCCTCTGCCAGAATTTGAGATGCCACGCCCTGACCGCGGAGGGAGTCGTCCACAAAGGTATGCGTGATCGTGGCCACGCCGTTTTCAGCCGGGAACGTCACCTCTGCCAGAAGCTTGCCGTCTGCATCGAGCGCAAAAATACGGCCTTTCTCATGCTGGAAATCCATATTGTTCACCTCGGGGCCAGTATAGCAGGTTTTGAGAGAGATGACAAGAATCAGAGAAAATAATTCCGTGCCGACTTTGACCGCGGTTTACAAATCCTTTACAGTTCGTTCAAAGCCAAGTCATCCATTTCAGGCGGAAATGGGCTATCCTAGGTTCAGCCAGGCAGCCAAGATCCTCTTCCTTTCATCCTCTTTTCTCTTTCCAAATTTCTGTGAAAGGCCGCGGCCCCAATTGGGGCCGCGGCCTTTCACAGCGCGGGCGGAGGCGGGCGCTTGCCGCTAGTCCTGGATCGGCGGCATCTGCCGGTAACACAGATACCAGTCCCGGCACTCCAGGCCCTGAGGATTGGGCTTGGCCTGCCGCTCCAAGAGCCCCTCGTAGGTCTTGGGGGGAGGAACCATGGCAGGCTGGCCCGGCTGCCAGTTTGCGGGGGTGACCACGTGATCTTGATCCGTGGCCTGAAGCGCGGCCAATAGACGCAGGATCTCCGGGATGCTGCGCCCGTTGGTGAGGGGATAGACGAGAATGGCGCGCACGGTCTGCTCCGGGTCGATGAAGAATACATTCCGGACCGTTTCCTGCGTGCTGGCGTTGGGGGCGATCATTCCGTACAGACGGGCGATGCTCCCATCCCGGTCGGCAATGACCGGGAAGGGGACCTGGACCCCTGTGGCGGCGTAGATGGCGTACACCCAGGCCAGATGAGAAGCCGAGCTGTCGATGCTCAGACCCAGTAGCTGCGCGTTGAGGGCCTCGAACTGTGGCTGCGCCTTGGCAAATGCAATGAATTCTGTGGTGCAGACCGGCGTGAAGTCGCCGGGATGAGAGAAAAGGATCACCCATTTCCCCTGGTAATCGCTGAGGCTGACCGGCCCAAAGGTGGTGGCTGCGGTAAACGCAGGGGCCTGGTCCCCGATATTTAAGCATGATTCGTTCATGGACGCACCTCCCATATGCTATCCCATGCTATGCCAGCCTCGCCGGGCGTGTGCGGGGGACGAACGAGCCACCAAACAGTCAAAAAGGCACCGGGCCCGTCTGGGCCCGGTGCTCTGCGGTCTAAGGGAGCAGGTCGATGATAACGCGCTTCATTCGATCCGGCGGGAGCTCGCACAGATTGAACAGTTCCACCATTTTTCCCACCAGTCCGGCGTTGCTTGAGATGTCTCCGCACGTCTCCGCCGCGAGACCGTCCACAGAACAGATCATACCGTATACCGTGCAGAGCTCATCATACTGCTGGGAGACCATCTCATAATGTGGCGGGGCCATAAATCCACTTCCTTTTTTGTAATTTACTTACAGAATCATATTATATAGGACCGATACAAAAATGAAATACGTTTTTTACACAAAATTTGGAGAGGAATTTTTGCAAAATAACCAAATATTGTATTTGCAAGAAATAAAACACAAAATATAGAGTATAAGTAAAGCGGAGACTTCAAAAATGGAGCGGCCCGGCAGAAGTCAAAACAGGGAGGGCGCTATCCTGTACGGCAAAACTGTGGTACAATACTGCAAACGAGATTTTGCATTTGAGGAAGCGGATATGAAAAAACTGGCCGTAGGGATATTGGCCCATGTGGATGCGGGAAAGACCACCCTGTCGGAGGCACTGCTCTACCACAGCGGGCGGCTGAAAAAGCTGGGGCGGGTGGACCACCAGGACGCCTTTCTGGACACCGAGCCGCTGGAGCGGGAGCGGGGCATCACCATCTTTTCCAAACAGGCGGTGCTCCCCCTGGAGGGGGTGGAGGTCACCCTGCTGGACACGCCGGGGCACGTGGATTTCTCCGCCGAGATGGAGCGCACCCTCCAGGTGCTGGACTGCGCCATTCTGGTGGTCAGCGGCACCGACGGGGTACAGGGGCATACCCTCACCCTGTGGCGGCTGCTGGAGCGCTATGGCATCCCCACCTTCCTGTTCGTCAACAAAATGGACCTGGCGGGTGCGGATCGGGGCCGACTGCTGGCCGAGCTGCGGGGGCGGTTGGGGGAGGGCTGCGTGGATTTCGGGCCGGGGCGGGACCGGGAGGCCCTGCTGGAAGACGTGGCCATGTGCGACGAGGCCGCCCTGAACGGCTACCTGGACCGGGGGACGATAGCGGATGAGCAGATCGCCGCCCTGACGGCCGGGCGGAAGCTCTTCCCCTGCTGGTTTGGCTCGGCCCTGAAGCTGGAGGGGGTGGAGGAACTTCTCCGGGGGCTGGAGCGGTACGCCCCTAGACCGGTCCGTCCGGCGGAGTTCGGGGCCAAGGTCTACAAGATCGCCCGGGACGCCCAGGGCGTGCGGCTGACCTATCTCAAGGTCACAGGGGGCAGTCTGCGGGTCAAGAGCCTGCTGACCAACCGGCGGCCCGGCCTGCGCGAGGACCAGGTCTGGGAAGAGAAGGCGGACCAGATCCGCATCTACTCCGGGGCGCGGTTCCAGACGGCGGAGGAGGTCCCGGCGGGGACGGTGTGCGCCGTGGCCGGCCTGAGTTACACCCGGCCCGGACAGGGACTGGGCAGCGCCTGGGCCTCCGAGCCTCCGGTGCTGGAGCCGGTGCTGACCTATCAGGTGCTGCTGCCCGAGGGGTGTGACGTCCACGGAGCGCTGGGCCGGCTGCGGCTGCTGGAGGAGGAGGACCCCCAGCTCCACATCGCCTGGAATGAGCAGCTCCGGGAGATCCATATCCAGCTCATGGGCGAGGTGCAGATGGAGATCCTCCGGCGGCTGATCGCCGATCGCTTTGGGCTGGAGGTGGGCTTCGGCCCGGGGAACATCGTCTACCGGGAGACCATCGCCGCCCCGGTGGAGGGCGTGGGCCACTATGAACCCCTGCGGCACTATGCCGAGGTCCACCTGCTGCTGGAGCCGGGGGAGCGGGGCAGCGGTCTGCGCTTCGCCTCCCGGTGCCCGGAGGACGCGCTGGACCGTAGCTGGCAGCGGCTGATTCTCACCCACCTGGAGGAAAAGGAGCATGTGGGGGTGCTCACCGGCGCACCCGTCACCGACCTGAAGATCACACTGACGGCGGGGCGGGCCCACCAGAAGCACACCGAGGGGGGCGATTTCCGCCAGGCCACCTATCGGGCGGTGCGGCAGGGCCTGATGGAGGCCGAGAGTATCCTGCTGGAGCCATGGTACGACTTCCGGCTGGAGGTCCCCGCCGAGAGCGTGGGCCGGGCGCTGTCCGACGTGCAGCGGATGGGGGGCGACGCCTCGCCCCCCGAGATCCTGGGTCAGGACGCCCTGCTCACCGGCGCGGCGCCGGTGGCGGGGATGCGGGACTACGCCCGGGAGGTGGCGGCCTACACCCGGGGCCGGGGACGGCTGTTTTGCACCCTGAAGGGGTACGAGCCCTGCCGGGAACAGGAGCGGGGCGTGGCGGAGTCTGGCTACGACCCCCGGCGGGACCTGGACAATCCGGCGGACTCGGTGTTCTGCGATCACGGGGCGGGCTTCGCCGTCCCCTGGAACCAGGTGAAGGCCCGTGCCCATGTGGACAGCGGCCTGCGGCTGGGAGAAACAGGGCCGGAGGGGGAAAAATCCGCCCCGGCGCAGCGGAGGACCTATGCCGATTCCCTGGCCCGGGACAAGGAGCTCCAGGCCATCTTTGAGCGGACTTACGGAAAGGTGGAGCCCCGGGCCTTCCAGCCCGCCAAAAAGCCCGCCCGCACCAGCCTGGACGGGGAGCATTACGCCATCCAGGCCCGCCAGGCGGGGCCGGAGTACCTGCTGGTGGATGGGTACAACATCATCTTCGCCTGGGAGGAGCTCCAGACTGTGGCCCGGGACAACCTGGACGCCGCCCGGCAGCTTTTAATGGACCTGCTGAGCAACTATCAGGGTTTTCGCAGGTGCGAGGTGATCCTGGTCTTTGACGCCTATAAGGTGCCCCGCAGCCTGGGAGAGGTGGTGAAATACCACAACATCTACGTGGTCTACACCAAGGAGGCCGAGACCGCCGACGCCTACATTGAAAAGACCACCTACGAGCTGGGAAAAAAGCACCGGGTGCGGGTGGCCACCTCCGACGGGGCCGAGCAGCTCATCATTCTGGGCCATGGGGCCCTGCGCCTGTCGGCCAGCGCCTTCAAGGCGGAGGTGGAGCAGGTGGAGGGGCAGATCTCCGCCGTCCTGGCCCGGAACAACCGCCGGGAGAAGTCCCGGACGGTGGAGTCCGCCTTGCACCGGGCGGCCAAGCGGCGGGACGGAGAGCGGGGCGGCGGCTGAACGCGGCCCGCAGTCAGACCGGCGCGGCAAAGCCGCGCCGGTCTTTTTTGTGCAGTTTGCCGTTGACAGGAGCCGCCGTGCGCGCTATGATCTTAACACGTTTCATTCCTAACATAGTTAACGATTTGAGACAGATAGGGGGATGCGACTTGGAGATCACAGAGCTCCAGGAGGCCTTTATCCGGACCATCCACCGCTTCCGGCAGGACCGAAGCTGGCACTGGGCCGGCGGCGGGCTGACCCGGGCGGAATTTTACGCGCTGTCCCAGATTCGCGAGCATATGCAGAGCCACCCGGGGGACCGGGGGGTGTATGTGTCGGCGCTGGCGGGACGGATGCGGGTGTCGCCGCCGGCGGTGTCCCGGATGCTGCGGGGCCTGGAACAGCGGGGCCTGGTGGACCGGGCGGTGGACCGGATCGACCGGCGCAACACCTATGTGATGCTCACGCCGGCAGGAGAGGCCGCCCGGGCGGACACCATCCGCGAGCTGGACGGCTACACCCGCCGGGTGCTGGAGCGCATGGGCCGGGAGGATATGGAGACCCTCATCCGCCTGTGGAACCGCCTAGCCGACGTCATGACCGAAGAACGGGCAAAGGAGAACACGCCATGATCCAATTGTTCAAGTACCTGAAGGACGCCGGGTGGACGGTGGGGCTCATCGTCCTGCTGCTCATCGTGCAGGCCTGGTGCGACCTGTCTCTGCCCACCTACACGTCGGACATTGTGGACGTGGGCATCCAGCAGGGGGGCATCGCCTACGCCGTGCCCTACCGGATGCGGGGGGAGACGCTGCGGGAGCTGGAAGCCTATATGACCCCGGACCAGATTGCTGTGCTGGAGGGGGCCTACACCCAAGAGGCCGACGGCAGCTACACCCTGGCGGATCGGAGCACCGAGGAGCTCGAGCGGCTGGAGGGCCTTCTGGAAAAGCCCATTCTGGCGCTGTCCAGGCTCCAGGCCATCAGCGAAACATACGGCCTGGAGCCGCCGGAGCGGGCCCCTTCCGGCGGGCCGGACCCGGGCTCGGGCCTGGCGCTTCTGGAGGCGCTGCCCCAGGAGACCGAGACCCTGAGCCGGCAGAAAACGGTGCTCTTTGTGCGGCAGGAGTACCAGGCCTTGGGCATGGACCTGGGTGCCCTTCAGACCCGGTATCTGCTGGCCACCGGGGGACGGATGCTGGCCCTCTCCCTGGTGATGGTGGCTGCCGCCATCCTGACGGGCCTGCTGGCCTCCCGGGCGGCGGCCCGCATCGGCATGAATCTGCGCCGGCGGGTGTTTGAGAAGGTGGTCTCCTTCGGCAGCGCCGAGATTGACCGCTTCTCCACCGCCTCCCTCATCACCCGCTCCACCAACGACATCCAGCAGATCCAGATGGTGGCTGTCCTACTGCTGCGCATGGTGCTTTACGCTCCCATTGTGGGCATCGGCGGCATCCTCATGGTCTCCACCACCCGCACCGGCATGGGCTGGATCATCGGGGTGGCCGTGGGGGCCGTTCTGGCTGTGGTGGTGGCGCTGATGGCCCTGGCCCTGCCCCGGTTCCGGAAGATGCAGGTGCTGGTGGACCGGCTCAACCTGGTCAGCCGGGAGATCCTCACCGGCCTGAGCGTGATCCGGGCCTTCTCCCGGGAGAAGCACGAGGAGCAGCGCTTCGACCAGGCCAGCACGGACCTGATGCGGACCCAGCTCTTCACCAGTCGGTGCATGACCTTCATGATGCCCGCCATGATGATGATCATGAATTGCGTCAGTGTGCTCATCGTCTGGAACGGTGCCCACGGGGCCGATCTGGGCACCATGCAGGTGGGGGACATGATGGCCTTTATCACGTATACGATGATCATCATCATGGCCTTCCTGATGATTTCCATGATCGCCGTCTTCCTGCCCCGGGCAGGGGTGGCCGCCGCGCGCATCGACGAGGTCCTGCGTACCCAGCCCACCGTCCGGGACCGGGTGCAGACCGCAGACGACAGCCGCGCCGACTGGCGCGGCGCGGTGGCCTTTGAGGACGTATCCTTCCGCTACCCGGACGCCGAGGCGGACGTGTTGGAACACATCACCTTTACCGCCGAGCCCGGCAAGACCACCGCCATCATTGGCTCCACCGGCAGCGGCAAATCCACCCTCATCAACCTGATCCCCCGGTTCTTCGACGTGAGCGAGGGCCGCATCACCCTGGACGGGGTAGACATCCGAGATCTGAGCCAGCACAAGCTGCGCGCGCTGATGGGCTATGTGCCCCAGAAGGGGGTCCTGTTCTCTGGGGACATCGCCTCCAACCTGAAGTTCGGCGGGGCGGACATCAGCGACGCGGACATGCGCCGGGCCGCTGAGGTGGCCCAGGCCGCCGAGTTCATCGACGCCAAGCCGGAGGGCTACCACAGTCCCATCGCCCAGGGGGGCACCAACGTGTCCGGCGGGCAGAAGCAGCGGCTCTCCATCGCCCGGGCTATCGCCAAGCGGCCCAAGGTGCTCCTCTTTGACGACTCCTTCTCCGCCCTGGACTACAAGACCGACGTGGTCCTCCGCCGGGCTCTGGCCCGGCAGACGGCGGACGCCGCCGTCATCATCGTGGCCCAGCGCATTTCCACCATCCTCCACGCCGACCAGATCGTGGTGCTAGACGAGGGGAAGGTGGCCGGCATCGGGGACCATGAGACCCTGATGAAAACCTGCAAGACCTATCAGGAGATTGCGCGCTCGCAGCTCTCCGAGGCAGAATTGGGAGGTGCGGGCGCATGAACCACGAAAAGCATGTACCGGCCGGACCGGGCCGGCGGGGGCCCCACGGCCCCGGCGGCCGGATGATGCCCGGCGAGAAGGCCCGGGATTTCAAGGGGACGATCCTCCGTCTGCTGGCCTATATCGGGAAATACAAGGCCGCTGTGGGGGTGGTGATGCTCTTTGCCATGGCGGGGACCCTCTTCTCGGTGCTGGGGCCCAAGATTCTGGGCAACGCCACCACCGAGCTGTTCAACGGCCTGGTGGCCAAGGTCCAGGGCACCGGCGGCATTGACTTTGACAAGATCGGCCGCATCCTGCTCCTGCTGCTGGGCCTGTATCTGGCCAGCGCCGCCTTTTCCTTTATCCAGGGTTGGATCATGACCGGAATTACCCAGAAGATCTGCTACCGGATGCGGCGGGATATCTCGGAAAAGATCCACCGGATGCCCATGAAATACTTTGAGTCCCGCACCGTGGGCGAGGTCCTCTCCCGTATCACCAACGACGTGGACACCATGGGCCAGAGCCTCAATCAGAGCGTTACCCAGCTCATCTCCTCGGCGACCATGCTGGTGGGGGTCTTCCTTATGATGTTGACCATCAGCCCCCTGATGACCCTGGTCGCCATCGTCATCCTGCCGGTGTCCATGCTCCTCATCCGCCTGGTGGTGAAGCACTCCCAAAAATACTTCAAGGCCCAGCAGAAGTATTTGGGCATTCTCAACGGCCAGGTGGAGGAGACCTACTCCGGCCACAACGTGGTCAAGGCCTTCAACCGGGAGGAGGAGGTCGTCCGGGAGTTTAACGAGACCAATCAGGTGCTGTTCCGCTCCGCCTGGAAGAGCCAGTTCTTCTCCGGCATGATGCAGCCCATCATGAACTTCGTGGGCAACCTGGGCTATGTGTCCGTGGCGGTTCTGGGCAGCGTCCTGGCCGTCCAGGGGACCATCCAGGTGGGCGAGATCCAGTCCTTCATCCAGTACGTGAAGAACTTTACCCAGCCCATCACCCAGATCGCCCAGATCTCCAACATGCTCCAGTCCATGGCCGCCGCCGCCGAGCGGGTCTTCGAGTTCCTGAACGAGGAAGAGGAGGACCAGACCTGTGTCAACCCGGCACGGGTGGACGATCTGAAAGGCGCGGTGGAGTTTGACCATGTGAACTTCGGCTACACGCCGGACAAGACGGTCATCCGGGACTTCTCCGCCAGGGTGGAGCCGGGCCAGATGGTGGCCATCGTGGGCCCCACCGGCGCGGGAAAGACCACCATGGTCAAGCTGCTGATGCGGTTCTACGACGTGAACGCCGGGGCCATCCGGGTGGACGGACACGACGTGCGGAGCTTTAACCGCTCCGAGCTGCGGGAGGCCTTCGGCATGGTGCTGCAGGATACCTGGCTGTTTAAGGGCACCATCCTGGAAAACATCCGTTACGGCCGGCTGGACGCCACCGACGCGGAGGTGGTGGCCGCAGCCAAGGCCGCCCACGTCCACCACTTTATCATGACGCTGCCCGGCGGCTATCAGATGGAGCTTAACGAGGACGCCACCAATATCTCCCAGGGTCAGAAGCAGCTTTTGACCATCGCCCGGGCCATTCTGGCGGACAATAAGATCCTGATCCTGGACGAGGCCACCTCCTCGGTGGACACCCGCACGGAGCACCTCATCCAGCGCGCCATGGGCAACCTGATGCAGGGGCGCACCAGCTTTGTCATTGCCCACCGGCTGAGCACCATCAAGGACGCCGACCTTATCCTGGTGATGAAGGATGGCGACATCGTGGAGCAGGGCAGCCACGAGGCGCTGCTGGCCCGGGGCGGCTTCTACGCCGAGCTCTACAACTCCCAGTTTGAGGATGCGGCGGGCTGAGACGATATGGACGGCCCCCGGAGCTCAGCGGGCTCCGGGGGCGTTTGCATCGGGCGCGGGATTGTGGTAAAATGACGGGACTGGTCAATGAAAGGAGATACACAGAGAGATGGAACTCTTGCTCATGCGCCACAGCATCACCCCGGGCAACCTGGCCCGCCGCTTTGTGGGCTCCTCCGACCAGCCTCTGGCCCCCGAGGGAGAGGCGCTGGCCCGGAAGACGGCCCCCCTGCTGGAGCCGGTGGAGCACCTGTACCGCAGTCCCATGCTCCGGTGCAGACAGACCGCGGAGCTGCTATGGCCGGGGGTGGAGACCACGGTGATTGACGACCTGCGGGAGACCGATTTCGGCCCCCTGGAGGGCATGGATAACAGCCGGGCAAAACAGACGGAGCTCTACCGCCGGTGGACCAGGGGCGAGATTGGCCCCGGCGAGGCGGTGGAAGACAGCCGCCCCCGGGCGGTCCGGGCCATCCGGACCATCGGGCGGGACGCGGCGGAGCAGGGCTGGCGGAAGGTGGCGGTGGTGGCCCACGGCGGCCTGTTCATGGGGCTGCTGGCCCAATACGGCCGGCCGGACCGGTCGTATTACGACTGGCTTCTGCCCAACTGCGGCGGCTACCGGGTCACGCTGGAGACGGACCCTCTGGAGCTGCTGGTCACCGGCACGGTGGGCCAGGTCCGGGAGGAAAACAGGCCCATCATTTGAGACGGAGGGATCTTGGATGGAAAAGAAGCTGTGGCTGCCCACTCTGAGCCACTTTCAAAACGACAACGGCTGGAGCGGCAGCTCCGGCGTCCTGTGCTATGAGATCGAAAAGCCGAAAGAGGAGACCATGACCGTGGTGCTCTGGTACGGCCCATTCTGCCGGCAATATGCCGAGGAGATGGAGCGGCGGCAGTATCCCGTCACTGAGGATGGTATCGAGGCCATGCGGGCTTGGCTGATGGAGCGGGCAGCGGTCATGAACGCCGCGCCGGAGCGCACGCCGGCGGACACGCTGGCCTGGTATCAAAAGACCGCAGCGGAAAAGCGGGCGGAGAAAAAGTGAGAGGCCCATTGGGCCTCTCACTTTTTCAGTCCACGTAGATGACGCTGACGGGGCAGTTCTCGGCGGCCTCTTTGGCACCGTCCTCCAGCCCGCCGTCGGGCTGCTGGTGGACCTCGGCCAGACCGTCGTCACCGATGCGGAACACCTCGGGGCAGGTGGAGGCGCACAGGCCGCAGCTGATGCAGCCCGAGCGCTCAATGCTGACATGCATGGGAAAACCCTCCTTTCGGAAGCTATCTTGCCCAGAAGAATGGGGCTTCACACGCCAGAATCGGCTTTTTTACCCGTCTTGACGCTCCGGAAGCAGACGGATATAATGGACGGACAGGAGGAAGGAGGCGGACGCCCGTGGACAAGCGCTATGCCCGGCTGAAACGGAAAATGCTCCTGCTGGTGGTGGCAGGTACCCTGGCGGCACTGGCGGTGGGGATGCTCCTGCTGCACACCGTGGTGGACGGGGTCCTGCAGGACCCCTTTGCCCGGGCCTTCCTGTGGGTGGCCCAGAACCTGTTCGGGCAGGATGAGGCCGCCGCCCTGGAGCTGTATCATCAGACGGTCCGCAACCAGAAGCCCGGCCTGTTGGCGCTGGGGACCATCGTGCTCATGCTCGTCGCCTTCTATCTGGCCCTGGGCCGCTTTACCACCTGGCTGGACCAGATCGGCGCGGCGGTGCGCCAGGTGGTCAGCGAGAGCGGGCAGCCAGTGGTACTGCCCAAGGAGCTGGCTCCGGTGGCGGAGGACCTGAACGCCATCGAGCGGGCCCTCAAGGAACGGGAGGAAGCCGCCCGGGAGAGCGAGCAGCGGCGCGGCGATCTGGTGGCCTTCCTGGCCCACGACCTCAAAACGCCCCTGACCTCGGTGCTGGGCTACCTCAACCTGCTCCACGACGAGCCGGGGCTCACCCCGGAGCAGCGGGCCAAATACACCGGCATCGCCCTGGACAAGGCCCGGCGGCTGGAGGAGCTCATCAGCGAGTTTTTCGATATCACCCGCATGGACCTCCAGGGCGCGGGGCAGGAGCGCTGCGTCATCCATCTGTCCATCCTGCTGGAACAGCTGGCCGACGAGTTTTACCCCCTGTTTGCGGAAAAGGAGCTGACCTGCCGCACCGACATCACCCCGCAGCTCACCACCCGGGGGGACCCGGACAAGCTGGCACGGGTTTTTGACAACGTGCTGCGCAACGCCGTCAGCTACTCCACGGTGGGCGGCCAGGTGGACATCGAGGCCCGCCGGGAGGGGGAAGAGGTGGAGATCGCCATCCGCAACGAGGGGCTGGAGATCCCTGAGCAGGAGCTGACCAACATCTTTCGTAAGTTTTACCGGCTGGATCAGGCCCGCTCCACCCGCACCGGCGGGGCCGGGCTGGGCCTGGCCATCGCCCGGGAGATCGTGGAGCGCCATGGCGGCTCCATCCGGGCGGAGACCGACGGGCGGCGGACGAGCTTTGTCATACGCCTGCCCACTGGAGGGAAGGGAACATGACAAACGACATGAGCGGGGCTCTGGCCCGCCTGAACCGGGACCGGGCCCTCTACGCCAATCTGCTGGAGGTGCTGCGCCGGGGCAGCGCCCGGGTCTGCTGGGCGGGGGAGCGGGGCATCCTCCTGTACGACGAGGCCAGCGGCGCCTGGATGATGAGTGCCGCCGACCAGGCGGCGGCGGGGGAGCTCCTGGCTCTGGTGAGCGGCGGCTGCGACCTCTTTGTGGGCCATGAGATGTTCTATCTGCGCTCGGCGGAAGCGCGGCTGGGCTTTTCCGCCAAGCAGATCTGCTACTCCGCCCTTTACCCGGGGGTGGAGCCCCTGGCGGTGCCTGCCTTCGACGGAACGGTGCGGCGTCTGGGCCCCGAGTGGGCCCCCTGGCTGGTGGAGCACTATGAGAACGACTTCGGTGGGCTGCCCTATATGCAGGGGGCCCTGCGCCGGGGGATGCTGGGGGCCTTCCTGGAGGGAGAACGGGAGCCGGCCGGCTTCGTGGGCTTCCACGAGGAGGGCTCCATCGGCCTTTTGGAGGTGCTGCCCCACCGCCGCCGTCTGGGCCTGGGGGAGATCCTCCAGCGCAGCGCCGTCAATCTGGCGCTGGAGCGGGGGCAACTGGCTTTCGGCCAGGTGTTCTACACCAACACGGCCTCCCTGGCCCTCCAGCGCCGGGTGGGGATGGAGCTGTCCGAAGGACGGATGTTCTGGGCTTTTCCATAAAAGAAAAAGCGCCCGGACTGACACACGTCAGTCCGGGCGCTTTGCAAAGAAGCTTACAGGAGAAACCGGCCGGAGAAGCAGGCCCGCAGGATGGAGGACAGTCCCTGGAGGATCAGCAGGGCGCCCGCCAGGATGCTCAGGGTCAGGGCGCCCGCTACCGGGTCCAGGAAGGAAAAGAACCCACCAAACGCCAGCAGGACGCCCAGTGCGGTGAACCAGCCCCAGCCCCGGACGCCCAGGCGCCGCAGGTCAAAGGAGTTGACGAACTTGGAGACGCCGGAGAACAGCAGCCACATGCCGAAGATGAAGGGGAGCGACAGGGCGGTAAAGGCCTGGTCGAACAGAACGAACAGGGACAGGAGTACGGTCAGGATGCCGTCCACCAGGAACCAGACGGAGCCCACCATCCGGTCCCGCCCCCGGGCGAAGATGACGATGTCCACGATGCCGGAGAACAACATAGACAGGCCCAAAAACAAGGAGATGGCGGCGAGGGCCACCACGGGCCGGGAGAGACACAGAATGCCACACAGGATGAGGAGCACACCGGAGATGATCCACAGAACACGGGAAAATGTCTTACTCATACAGAACCCTTCCTTTTACCCCGGCGGACCGGGATACTTTTTCTTTCTGAGAAGAGCCTATCCCAAAACTGTGACAGAGGATCGGATTTTTTATGAAGAAACGGTGAATTCTAGCACTCTTCTCGATTGAGTGCCAAAGCGTGCCGCCCCGACGGGGCGGCACGCTTTGAATACAGGGGTCAGCCCCGCTCCTCCAGCGGGACAAAGGGATGGACCGGGGCCACGGCCTTATAGGCGGGGCGGATGATCTTGTTGCCGGGGTTATAGACCTCCTCCAACCGGTGGGCGCACCAGCCCACCATGCGGGCCATGGCGAACAGGGGGGTGTAGAGCTCCTCGGGGATGTCCAGCATCTTATAGACGAAGCCGGAGTAGAGGTCCACGTTGGCGCAGACCGGCTTGTACTCCCCCTTGGCCTTGTTGATGAGAGGGGGAGAGAGGCGCTCTACCGACTCCACCAGCTCAAACTCGTCCAGCATCCCCTTCTCCTCGGCCAGACCGCGGGCGAACTGCTTGAGCAGCCGTGCCCGGGGGTCGGACAGGGAGTAGATGGCGTGGCCCATGCCGTAGATCAGGCCGGAGCGATCCCCGGCCCGCCGGTGAAGCAGTTTGTCCAGATAGGCGCTCACCTCGCCGTCGTCCTTCCAGTCCTTGACGTTCTTGCGGATGTAATGGAACATCTCCATGACCTTTTTGTTGGCGCCGCCGTGGCGGGGACCCTTCAGCGAGCCCACGGCGGCGGAGATGGCGGAATAGATGTCGGTGCCGGAGGAGGAGAGCACCCGGCAGGCGAAGGCGGAGTTGTTGCCGCCGCCGTGTTCGGCATGGAGCACCAGACACAGGTCCAGCAGCCGGGCCTCCTGCTCGGTAAATTTGTTGTCGTGGCGGACGGAGTAGAGGAAATTCTCCGCCATGCTCAGACCCTCCTGAGGCCGGTGGAGGTACAGGGACTCCTCGTCGTAATAGTGCCGCTTCACCGCAAAGGCGTGGGCGATGATGGTGGGGCACCGGGCCACCAGAGTCAGGGCCTGGAGCAGCTCGTGCTCCAGGGAGGTGTCCTCCGGCCGGGGATCATAGGAGTACAGGGCCAGGACCGAACGGCCCAGCTTATTCATCACGTCGGGGCTGGGGGCCTTGAGGATCATATCCTCGGTGAAGCCGGGAGGGAGAGGGCGATACTCCGCCAGGACCTGGTCGAAGGTGGCCAACTGGTCTCGGGTGGGCAGGGCGCCGAACAGCAGCAGATAGGCTGTCTCCTCAAAGCCGAAGCGGCCCTCGGACACAAAGCCGTGGATCAGGTCCTCCACGTTGATGCCGCGGTAGATGAGCCGGCCCTCCATAGGGACCTTCTCGCCGTCCTGCATATAGTAGCCCTGGACGTTGCCGATCTGGGTGATGCCGGCCATGACGCCGGTGCCGTCGGCGTTGCGGAGGCCCCGCTTGACGTCGATATTCTCATAGTAGGCGGGGTCAATGGAGTTATGCTTCTGGAACTCCCCGCATAGACTTTGGATAAAGCCCTTGGAGAGAGCGTCCGCGCTCCCACGCTTATGATTGCCATGCCCTTTCTGCATGATGAAAGCCTCCTCGCCCCAAATTGATTTTTCCTATTGTACGACGGAACCGGGGGCGCGTCAATGCTGAATCCCAAGAAAATCATACTGTTACAGGATTTTTGTAGAAACTAACAGGAAAACGAGGATGGATGGAGCATGAAGCATCCAAAGATGCCTCCTGCAAAATGCGGGGGAAAGGAAACGGAGGAACGAACATGAAACCAGTGGTAGTCACGGCTCTGGCGCTGCTGCTGCTGCTCTTCCTTTGGCCCATGGTGTTCCTGGGCGGACCCACCCCCGCGCCGGAGGAGAGCGAGAGCCTGCCCACCGCCACCCTCCCCATTGACCGGGCGTCGGTCCGCCCGGCGGAGGAATGGGCGGGAAAGAGCGACGGAGAGACGGTGGTGCGGGTGAAACAGGCCGACGGCACGGTGACCGCCCTGTCCATGGCCGACTATCTGTGGCGGGTGGTGGCGGCGGAGATGCCCGCCTCCTTCGAGCCGGAGGCCCTGAAGGCCCAGGCGGCCACCGCCCGGACGTATACCCTCTACAAGATGCTCAACGGCCCGGTGGCCGGCCACACCGACGCCGACGTATGCACTGACATCACCTGCTGCCAGGCGTACATCGACCCGGCCCAGGCGGCGGCCAACTGGGGGGACGCCGCCCCCCTCTACACCCAGAAGATTGCCGACGCCGTGGCCGCTACCGATGGACAGGCCATCCTGTACGGCGGACGGCCCATCGACGCGGTATTCTTCTCTTCGGCGGCGGGGAGCACCCTGGATGCGGTGGAGGTCTGGGGGGGCAGCGTGCCCTACCTCACCGGGGTGGCCTCCCCCGAGGGGGAGGAGGTTCCCGGCTACCGCAGCCAGGTGACGGTGCCCCTGGAGGCGTTCAAAACGGCCTTCCTGGCCCAGTACCCCCAGGCCGACCTGTCCGGAGAGGCGGCGGGCTGGTTCCAAAATACAGTCCCCACCTCCAACGGAGGGGTGGAGACCGTGGACGTGGGGGGCGTGACGGTGAAGGGCACGGCCCTGCGGACCCTGTTCGACCTGCGCTCCACCCACTTTACCGCGTCGGCGGGGCCGGAGGGGATCACCTTCCACGTCACCGGCTACGGCCACGGGGTGGGCCTGAGCCAATACGGGGCCAACGCCCTGGCCAAGCAGGGCAGGACCTGGCAGGAGATCGTGGCGTGGTACTACACCGGGGTGACGGTGGGAACCTACACAACATAATTTTGCCCTTGTGATGGGGAAGCGCTTAAGGAGTTCGACCGGTTTTCGGCGTAGAAAGCAGGTGCGGCGGCCACCCATAGGCGGCCGCCGCATGACACATTCTCCTGATCGTTTGTCGCACGGAATTTTAACCTCGCAAGCCTGACGGCTCTGATTTCGGAGGACGGACTTATTTCATTACGCCAATTTCATCGGGGACGATGAAGTCTGCCTCCGTACAAGCACGGATATCGTCGACCGTATAACCGGGGGCCAGCTCTCGGATGACCAAGCCGTCAGGGGTGACCTCGAAGTAGCACCGCTCGGTGACGATATCGGTGACACATTTTGCACCGGTGAGGGGCAGGGTGCACTTTTTCAGAATCTTAGATTGACCGCTTTTCTCACAGTGGTCAGTGGCCACCACGATCTTTTTGACGCCGGCGCAGAGGTCCATGGCTCCGCCCATTCCGGGGACCAGCTTGCCGGGAACGGTCCAGTTGGCGATGTTACCCTCCTGGTCCACCTGAAGGGTGCCCAGCACCGCAGCATCAATATGGCCGCCGCGGATGAAGGCGAAGGAGGTGGCGTGGTCGCACACGCTGCCGCCCATGATTATCGACGCGGGCTGTCCGCCAGCGTCGATGAGATCGGGGTCTGCGTCTTCCCACTTGGGAGAGGCGCCGCAGCCGACGATGCCAATCTCAGCCTCCAGCCAAAGACGGACGCCCTCGGGCAGGTAGTTTACGCATAGCAGGGGCAGGCCGATGCCCAGATTGACAAAATCACCGTCCTTAAAAAACTTTGCGCAGCGAGATGCGATCAATGCGCGTCCAGTAAGACCAGCCATTATTGTTTCCCTCCTTCCGCCGCTTCCCTTGCCTTCGCTTCTGCTTTTGCCTTGGCGCGTTGCCACATGGGGCAGAAAGGCTTCTTTTCGCCGGTTCTGACATACACCATGTCGATGATGGGCGCGGGAACGTCAATCTCGTCGGGGCCTAGCTGGCCAATCTCTACCAACTCCTCCACTTCCACGATGACGGTGTCGGCGGCCAGCGCCATATAGCTGTTGGTGGCCCGGCTGGTCAGCCGGAAGGAGATGTTGCCGGCGGTATCCGCCTTGGTGGCTTTGATGAGCGCAATATCCGCCCGCAGGGGCAACTCCAGAAGGTATTCTCTGCCGTTGATGGTGAGCTTCTGCTTGCCCTTCTCCACATCGGTGCCGACGCCGGTGGGGGTGAGGCAGCCGCCCAAGCCCGCGCCGCCGCAACGGATGCGTTCGGCAAAGGTGCCTTGGGGCACAAATTCCACAGCAAGCTCACCGGCAAACATCTGGTCGCGGGCGACTGGGTTGAGGCCGATGTGGGTGGTGATGAGACTTTTGACGCGGTGCTCGCTGATAAGCCGGCCAAGCCCCTGGTCGGGCATGCCGCCGGAAACCGCGATCGCGTCAATATCCTTCACGCCCTTTTCCAGCATTCCGGTAATGATTTCCTCGGCCGAGAGTTCACCGTGCCAGTCGCCAAACATGATAGTCTGGCCATCGCTGAATTTTGTAAGGGCCTCTTCTTTGGTCACTACCTTTGATTTCAAGTTGGTTGCCACCTTTCCTAGTAAGATTTCCACCTTCAGCTAGCGACGGCTTATCTGCCCTCAAACGTAGCTTTGCGCTTCTCCATAAAGGCTTTACAGCCCTCCTGGAAGTCCATGGAGGCCGAGCATTCATGCTGGGTCGGAACCTCTGTCTCAGACAGCCACTTCTTGTAATCAGCATAGTTTGCATCATATAACTGCTTTTTGATATTCTTATAAGAGATCAGCGGACCGGCTGCCAGCTTCTTTGCGAACGTCAAGGTGACCTCGTCCAGCTCTTCCACCGTGGTCACCTTGTAGGCCAGACCCAAGGCTTTGGCCTCCTCCGCGCTCATAGGACGCCCGGTGGCGGCCAGCTCCATGGTGCGGGCGGTGCCGATGCTTTTGGAGAGAAGATAGGTAGCCCCTGTATCGGGAACAAGGCCCAGATTGACAAAAGCTAAGATGAACTTGGCGTTGTCCGCGCAAATCATGAAGTCGCCGCCCAGAGCCAAGCTCACCCCCGCGCCGGCCGCCGCGCCGCAGACGGAAGTGATGACGATTTTGCTCATGCGCTTCATGCCGTCCGCCACGGCGCCTACCTTGCTGATGAGTCCGTCCATATTGACTTCTCCGCCAGCCTGAATCAGTTGATAGAAATAGCCGATGTCCCCGCCCGCCGAGAAGGCCTTCGGACTGCCCTTCAGCACGACCACCTTGACTGCGGGGTCCTTCTCCGCCGCGTCGACCACATACAGAAGCTCGTCTGCCATCGGTTCGTCGATGGCGTTCAGATTCTTGAGATAATTCATTGTGATGATCGCGATGCCGTCCTGCACGGTGTAAATCAGCTTTTTCAGTTCCATTTTGTCGATGACTCCTCTCACGTAGTTGTTTTCAGGTGTGCTGAGTCGGTCTGAGCGCTGATCCTCGGGGCAGCTATAGGGTAGCACACAAATAGTGCAAAGTCAATAATGATTTGGTGAGAGTAGACAAATGAATTTAGCTATTATGACAAAATGGGCGCCGCAACCCTACAGGCGGAAAGCTACAGGATTGGTCCGTCATGCCGCTTGAAACAATCGGTTAACAAGCATCTGGGAGGGAAATCACTGCGTTTCGCGCTCGGCTTTCTGGGCCGCCTCCTCGATGACGGCCTCCACCCGATGGGCCTGGGCCTCCTCCTCCGGGGGGTCCTTGGGGAGGATCAGGTTGAGAAAGATGGCCATCATGGTGGCCAGCACCACCGAGGACGAGCCAAACACGGTGGTGACCCAGCCGGGAAAGCCGGGGCCAGCCAGAGAGCCGCTCACCTGCGTGACCCCCATACCCAGGGCCACGGAAAGCCCCACCACGGTGGAGGAGCGCATGGTGAACTTCTGGGAGGTGATCATGCGGATGCCGGTCATGGTGATCATGGCAAACACCGACACGGTGGCTCCGCCGATGACGCTCTGGGGGATGGTGGTGAGGACGGAGGAGAACTTGGGCACCAGACCGGCCACCAGCAGCACGGCGGCGGCCAGGGCAAAGACCAGGCGGTTAATCACCCGGTTGACGGTGACGATGCCCACGTTCTGGCTGTAAGTGGCGGTGGGCAGGCCCCCCACGAAGGCGCCCAGAATGCTGATAACCCCCTGGCCGATGATGCCGCCGGACAGCTCCCGGTCGGTGGGCAGGCGGTCCATGCCGCCCAGGGTGGTGGAGCTCAGGTCGCCCATGGTCTGCACGGCGTTGACCACGTAGACGATGGCCAGAGAGACGCAGGCCGAGGGCTCGAAGGAGAGGCCGAAGTGAAGGGGAGCGGCCACCTGGAACCAGCCGGCGCTGGCCACGGAATCAAAGGAGACCATGCCCATGAGCCAAGCCACCAGGTAACCGACCACCATGCCGATGAGGATGGCGCCCAGCTTCAGGGTGCCCTTGGTAAAGTTGTTGAAGAACACCACCACGGCGAAGGTGATGAAGGCCACCACCCAGTTCTGGACGCTGCCGAACTGGGCCGGGTCCGCTGGATTGGAGCCGCTGGCCATATACCGGATGGCCGTGGAATACAGGGAGAGACCGATGGTAAAGATGACGGTTCCGGTCACCAGCGGCGGAAAGAAGGGGCGGATCTGCTTGACAAAAACGCCGAACACAATGGCCACCATGCCGCCCACCAGCTCGGCTCCCAGGATGGTGGGCAGATCGAACTGCATCCCGATGGACTGGAGGGTGGGGACATAGGCGAAGCTGATGCCCATAATGACAGGCAGTCCCGCCCCAATGCGCCGAAACAGGGGGAAGAGCTGCAGCAGCGTGGCCAGTGCGGTGATGACCAGGGAGACCTGAATGAGCAGCGTCTGGTCAGCGGGGCTGAGGCCGCAGGTGTTGGAGATCAGAATGGCGGGGGTGACGATCCCCACGATGGAGGCCACCACATGCTGGAGCCCCAGGGGGATGAGCTGGCCGGGAGCTGGGACGCCTCTGTACTGGAACAGGGCGGCGGAATTGGGGTGCGTTGGCATACAATCATCACCTTACAACTTTTTTTTAGACCTAAATGTTTTTTATGTTACACCTACTATACGCCCTCCCACCCAGAGAAAGCAAGAAAAATTTTTTGCATGGGTGCAGAATCTGGACCTGGTTTTTTGTTTAGTTTGACGGGCTCGACGGAAAAGGCGTTGAGCCCGGGGCGAGCCCATGGTATACTTGCAAAAGAAGGGGCGTATTTGCCCAGCTTACAAAGAAAAGAGGAATGGGATATGAAAGGCAAACGGAGACTGCCTCTGGTCCTGGCGCTGTTGCTGCTGCTCACCCTGCTGCCGGCCCGGGCCACCGGGACCGACCGGGCCAACACCTTGGCCGCCGGGGGCCAGGCCCATTCCCTGGCAGTGCAGGAGGACGGCACCGTACTGGTCTGGGGAGACAATTCCGCCGGGCAGCTCGGGCTGGGCGGCGATGTGGCCGAGATCAGAAAGCCCACGGCGGTAGAGGGAGTCTCCGCCGTATCGGTGGCGGCGGGAGAGGATTTTTCCGCCGCCCTGCGGTATGACGGCGCGGTCTACACCTGGGGCCACGGCGTCCACGCCGTCCCTGTCCAGGCGGCCATTGATCAGGTGGCGGCCATCGCCGCCGGCGGAGAGGTGGTCCTGGCCCTCAAGACCGACGGGACTGTGTGGCAGTGGACCTACGGCGGCGCCATCTCTCGGGTGAGCGGACTGAGCCGGGTGGCGGCCATCGCTACCGGCGGAGGGCACCACCTGGCCCTCACCGTCAGCGGTGAGGTCTGGGCCTGGGGCAAAAACGACCGGGGGCAGTTGGGGGACGGAACGGCGGTGGATCGCGCCGCCCCGGTGAAGGTGCCCGGCTTAGTGGATGTGGTGGATGTGGCGGCCGGGGCGGCCCACTCTCTGGCCGTCACCTTTGACGGGCGGGTGTACGCATGGGGCTCCAATGACTGCGGGCAGCTAGGCCATGCCGAGGGAGACCGCCGGACCCCGTCGGAGGTGGCGGAGCTGACCAAGGTGGTCCAGGTGGCCGCCGGAACAGACAGCTCCATGGCCCTGACCCAGGGGGGCACGGTCTATACCTGGGGCTGCGGGGAGTATGGCCAGCTCGGGAGCTCCCGCCGGCAAAACACCCAGAGCCGGCCCTACACCATCAGCATGCCGGGCAGCGGCATGGCCCAGATCGCCGCCGGGGCCTACCACGATCTGGCCGTCACCAACGGAGGCGTGCTCTACGCCTGGGGCCGGAACCAGCGCTACCAGCTCGGCAACAGCAGGAACGAGAACGCCGACAGCCCGGTGCGGGTCCTGACCGGCACCGGCAGCGGCGGCGCCTACCCTGTGTCCTGGACCGACGGCATCAGCGATTGGGCCCGGCCCTATGCCGAGGAGCTCTATCCCACCGGGCTGGTGCCCCCCATGCTGTGGGGCGACTATCAGGCCGGCATTACCCGGGGCGAACTGGCCCACCTGCTGGTCAGCGTCTACGAGCAGGTGCGGGGGACGGCCCCGACGCCTAGCGCGGCAAACAAATTCAACGACCTTCAGGGCCACCTGCTGGAGACCGACCTGCGTAAAGCCTATGGCCTGGAGCTGCTGGGAGGTACGTCAGGCACCACCCTCTCCCCGGACCGCCGCGTCACCCGCCAGGAGGCGGCCAAGATGCTGTGCTGCTTCGTGGGCCGGATGGAGGGCATCTCGATCCCCGCCGGGATGCAGAGCCTGGCTTTCTACCGCGACGCCGGACAGATCGCGGAGTGGGCGGTGCCCTATGTGCACTATGCCCATGAGAACCATATCATGGAGGGCAATGCCGCCGGGGGCTTCGCCCCACTGGACCGCCTGACCCGGGAGCAGAGCCTGGTTATCCTGGCTCGGCTGGTGGAGCAGTACGGATGGATAAAATAGGAAATGAACAAAACGCGCCGCGGAGCTGCAAGGTCCGCGGCGCGTTTTCCATGGAGACTGGGCTTGTCCGCCGCTCAATTTTTATCCAAAATAGCAGAAAATGAGTTCCACAGCCAGTTCTGCTTGCATTTTCTGTAATGCGTTGCTATAATAAAGCAACGGGCGCGGACATATGTCCGTAACGTGCGGACAGAATGGGCCCGTGATTCAGGATTAAGGAGGATACATATTCATGAAAAAGCTTCTTGCACTCGCGCTGACCGGCGCTATGGCCCTGACCCTTCTGGCCGGCTGCGGCGGCAGCGGCAGCGGCAGCAGCAGTCCCAGCCCCTCTGCCAGCGGCGACGCCCCCTCCTCCGGCGACAAGGTGGTCACCATCGGCATCTTTGAGCCCGCCTCCGGCGACAACGGCGCCGGCGGCAAGCAGGAGGTCCTGGGCATGCAGTACGCCCACGACGTACAGCCCACCGTGGAAATCGGCGGCGAGACCTATCAGGTGGAGCTGGCCATCGTAGACAACCAGTCCTCCAACGACAAGGCCGCCACCGCCGCCTCCGAGCTGGTGAGCAAGGGCTGCTCCATCGTGCTGGGCTCCTACGGCTCCGGCGTGTCCATTGCCGGCTCCGATACCTTTAAGAACGCCGGCATCCCTGTCATCGGCGTCACCTGTACCAACCCCCAGGTCACCGAGGGCAACACCCATTACTTCCGCATCTGCTTCCTGGACCCCTTCCAGGGCACCGTCCTGGCCAACTTCGCCGCGGACAACTTCCAGGCCAAGACCGCTTACACCCTGAGCAAGCAGGGCGACGACTACTCCGGCGGCCTGTGCTACTACTTCAAGGAGGCCTTCGAGGCGCTGGGCGGTACGGTCGTGTCCGCTGAGTTCCCGGAGGGCACCTCTGACTTCACCTCCTACGTCATCGCCGCCAAGAATGCCGGCGCCGACGTGTTCTTCTCCCCCGTCTCCACCGAGGCGGCCGCTCTGATCGTGGACAACGCCGCCGCCCAGGGTCTGGGCATGCCCATCATGGCCGGCGACACCTGGGATTCCAACGTCATCACCGGCGCCGCCCAGGGCAAGGATGTGGAGATCTATGTGACCACCTTCTATCAGGAGGGAGGCAACGCCGAGTTTGACGCCGGCATCAAGGAGTGGATCAACGCCGATGCCACCCGCCTGTCCAACAACAACGGCAACGACATGATCGCCGCCGTCTCCGCCATGGGCTATGACGCCTACTTCGTGGCGCTGGAGGCCCTGAAGAACGCCGGCTCCACCGATCCCGCTGCCGTCAACGAGGCGCTCTGGAACACCACCTACACCGGCGTGTCCGGCGACATCGCCTTTGAGTCCGAAAACGGCGACGCCATCCGCGACGTGGCCTACGTCAAGCAGGCCAACACTGAGACCGGCGCCTGGGACTTCGTCACCGTCCAGAAAGCTGGCTGAGGCCGTCGTCCCAAGATCATCCAAGTGCGGCGTCAAGGGACAGCGGGGGCAGAAGCTGCCCCCGCTGTCCTCTGATACGTCCCCGTTATTATCATTTGGGCTGCCTCGAAAAGGGCCCCGGGGCCTTTTTCGAGACAGTCCAAAGTGGAGGTCCGCTTATGGAATTTTTGAGCAAAAATCTGGCCTACCTGCTGGCCGGTATCTCGGTGGGAGGACAGTATGCCCTCATCGCCATCGGCTATACCATGGTCTACGGCATCCTGCGGCTGATCAACTTCGCCCACGGCGACGTGTTCATGGTGGCGGGACTGATGATGGTCTATCTCTCCGCCGCCCTGCCCCTGTACGCGACGGTCCCTCTGGTACTCCTCCTCACCGTGGCGCTGGGCTTCGTCATCGAGCGGGTGGCCTATAAGCCCCTGCGCTCCGCACCCCGCATGTCGGTGATGATCTCGGCCATCGGCGTCAGCTACCTGCTGCAGAACCTGGCCCTGTATGTCACCGGCGGCCTAAACAAGAACTACCCCGCCATCCCCCTGATCTCCGAGCAGGTCACCATCGGGCCCGCAACCACCAAGGTGGTCACTCTGGTCACCCCCGTGCTCACCATCGTGCTGGTGGCGGTGCTGATGCAGCTCATCCACCACACCAAGATCGGCATGGCCATGCGGGCCGTGGCCAAGGACTTCGAGACCAGCCAGCTTATGGGCATCAAGATCAACTCGGTCATCAGCGTCACCTTTATCATTGGCTCCTTCCTGGCTGCGGTGGGGTCGCTGCTCTACTTCACCAATTACCCCGGCGTGGTGCCCGCCTCGGGCGCCATGCCCGGCCTGAAGGCCTTCGTGGCCGCCGTGTTCGGCGGCATCGGCTCCATTCCCGGAGCGGTGGTGGGCGCCTTCCTCATCGGCATCTGCGAAAACATCATCAAGGGCCTGGACGACATGCTGGTCCAATTGGGGGTCCTTCAGACGGGACTGGGGCTGACCACTTTCTCGGACGCCTTCACCTTCGCCCTGCTCATCGTCATTCTCATCGCCAAGCCCACCGGGCTGTTCGGTGAGAAGGCCACCGATAAGGTTTGAGGTGAACGCCATGAAAAAACAGAAACAGATTTGGGTCCCCATTGCCGCCGCCGTGGTCTGCATCGCCGCCCTCTATGTCCTGGATTGTACCCTGCCCGGCGGGCACATGCTCTTCACCGTGCTGCGGAAAAGCGCCATCTATGCCCTGGTGGCCGTCTCCATGAACCTGCTCAACGGCTTTACCGGCCTGTTCTCCCTGGGACAGGCGGGCTTCATGCTCATCGGAGCCTATACTTATGCCATCTTTACCATTCCGCTGGAGGCCAAGGAGAAGGTGTACCAGTACTACGACTGCGCCGTGGGCTTCAGCCTGCCCGTGCCGGTGGCCCTGGTGCTGGCCGGTTTGCTGGCCGCCGCCTTCGCTTTCCTCATCGGACTGCCCGTGCTGCGGTTGAAGAGCGACTATCTGGCCATCGCCACCCTGGGCTTTGCCGAGATCATCAAGGCCATCTTCCTGTGGAAGCCTCTGGGCCCCATCACCAACGGCTCCAACCTGCTCAAGAGCTTTCCCAATTTCAGCACCCTGGTGGCGGAGGAGTCCCCCTTCTACGGCCTCTACAGCCGGCACATGGCCTTCTTCTCCACCCTGTTCCCCATTGCCGTGTCGGCCATTTGCATCACGCTCATTGTCCTGCTCATCAACTCCTCCTACGGCCGGGCCTTCAAGGCCATCCGGGAGGATGAGATTGCCGCCGAGGCCATGGGCGTCAACCTGTTCCGGCACAAGCAGATGTCCTTCTGCATCTCCTCCTTCTTCGCCGGGGTCGGCGGGGCCCTGCTGGCGATGTTCCAGACCACCGTGGCCGCCGCCCAGTTCAAGTCCGCCCTGACCTATGAGATCCTGCTAATCGTGGTCATCGGCGGCATCGGCTCGGTCACCGGAAGCTGCTTGGCCTCCTTTTTGTTCGTGGCCTGCTCCGAGTGGTGGCTGCGCTTCCTGGACAGCGAGATGGTGCTGGCCAACGGCCTTAAGGTGCCTTTTTTGCGCAACGGCTTCCGGCTGGTGGTCTTTTCCATCATCATTATGATCGTGGTCCTCTTCTTCCGCCGGGGCATCATGGGGGACAAGGAGCTCCCCGACCTCTTCCGGCAGCGGCCGGGCAAGCGAAAGGAGGCGGCAAAATGAGAGAGAACGTCCTCCGGGTCGAACAGGTAACCATGCAGTTCGGCGGCGTAGTGGCGGTCAACGACCTCTCTCTGGAGGTAAACCGGGGGGAGATCGTGGCCCTGATCGGCCCCAACGGCGCCGGAAAGACCACCGCCTTTAACTGCATCACCGGGGTCTACGAGCCCACCAACGGCCGGGTTTCATTCCTGGGTGAGACCATGGTGGAGAACTATCCCCAGGGCAAGATGCAGAAGCTCTACGCCGGGGAGAACCAGGGCCTTTACACCAAGAAGCTGAGCCCCACCCCCGACCACATCACCAGGCTGGGTATCGCCCGGACCTTCCAGAACATCCGGCTGTTCGGGGCCTTGTCGGTCTTTGACAACGTGCTCATTGCCAAGCACATGCGGGCCAGGCAGAATTTCCTGTCCGCCACCTTCCGGCTCAACGCCAGGGAGGAAAGGCGGATGCGCCAGGAGGCCATGGCCCTGCTGGAGGAGCAGAACCTGGCCCATCTGAAAGACGAGATCGCGGGCAGCCTGCCCTACGGACTCCAGCGCCGGCTGGAGATCGCCCGGGCCTTGGCTACCGATCCCAAGCTCCTGCTCCTGGACGAGCCGGCCGCCGGCATGAATCCCCAGGAGACCCAGGAGCTCACCGACTTCATCAAGCAGATCCGCGGGGAGTACAACCTGACCATCTTCATGATCGAGCACCACATGGATCTGGTCATGCAGATCTCCGACCGCATCTACGTCCTGGACTTCGGCAGGCTGATCGCCCAGGGCACCCCGGAGGCCGTCCAGAACGATCCCCGGGTCATCGAGGCTTATTTGGGGGTGGCAGACGATGCTGAAGATTGACGACCTGCGGGTCAATTATGGCGGCATCGAGGCCGTCAAGGGCATCACCCTTGCAGTGCCTGAGCGGGAGATCGTCACCCTGATCGGCGCCAACGGCGCCGGAAAATCCACCACCCTGCGCGCCATCGCCGGACTGGTAAAGCCGGCCTCGGGGCGCATCCATCTCCAGGCCGAGGACATCACCGGCCTGTCCCCGGACAAGATCGTCTCCAAGGGCATCACCCTGGTGCCCGAGGGGCGGCGGGTATTTCCCGACCTCACCGTGCTGGAGAACCTGAAGATCGGCGCCTACCTCCGCAAGGACAACCTGGAGGACGACATCAAATGGGTGTACGACCTCTTTCCTCGGCTCAAGGAGCGGTCCTGGCAGGCGGCGGGCACTCTGTCCGGCGGAGAGCAGCAGATGCTGGCCGTGGGCCGGGCCCTCATGTCCCGTCCCAAGCTGATGATGATGGACGAACCCTCCCTGGGCCTGGCTCCGCTGGTGGTCAAGGGCATCTTCGACATCATCAAGGAGATCAACCGCCAGGGCGTGACCATCCTGCTCATCGAGCAGAACGCCAACATGGCCCTGCACACCGCCGACAGCGCCTATGTGCTGGAGACCGGCCGGCTGACCCTCCGGGGTACCGGCAGGGAGCTTTTGAGCAACGAAGCGGTCAAAAAAGCCTATCTGGGCTGAACCGGACCGCCCATATGCCCCATCCCCGCGCAGGAGATGGGGCATATTTTTAACCATATGTTCCTGAATTTGGGCGGACAGGAAAAACAAAGGCGCAAAAGGAGGACCGCTGCCCACCTATGGTAGGACCAATTTGGCAGATTGCATAATTCGTATACCAAGATTTCTACACCCGAATCCAGGGGATTCCGGCCCGGGAACAACCGGAAGCGGTTGACATTCCCCGGAGGAGCTTCTAAAATAAGAATAACTGGAAAAAAAGGCCTGTTTTGTTGCTTTTGACTGACATGCCACCCAGTTGGCCCTGGACGCCCAACGAACGTGTGCCCCCCTGCCCCGTGCAGCAGTGCTCCCACACGCCTCCCGTGAGGCGTCCGTTTTTTGCCCGGAAACCGGGACCCAATTCCGTTTGAAGAAGGTGGACGCGTGATTGTCCTGTTTTTTCTGCTCTGGCTCCTGCTGTCGGGAGAGGTGACCCTGCGCGTCTGCGTATGGGGCGCGGTGGTCTCCGCCCTGCTGTACTGTTTCTGCACCAAGGTGCTGGGCTATGGCTGGCGCTATGAGAGGCGGGCGGTCAAAAAGTTGGGCCCCGGGCTGCGCTATCTGGGCTATCTGATCGTGGAGATGCTCAAGGCCGGGCTGGTGGTCATGAAGCTCGTCTACACCAGGGGGCGGAACATGAAGCCTCTTTTGGTGTTTTACGACAGCCCGGTCCACACCGAGGGCGGCCGGGCGGTGCTGGCCAATTCCATTACCCTGACTGCCGGCACCATCACCGTGGAGACGGTGGACGGGCGCTTCTGCGTCCACGCCCTGGACCGGTCCCTGGCCGAGGGCATCGAGGACTGCGAGTTCCAGCGCCGGCTGGAGAAATTGGAGGAGTGACATGGAACAGGTGAGAAACGGCCTCCTGGTCGCCTCCGCCCTGGTGCTGGCCGTGCTGATCCTGGCAGTTCTGGTGCGGGCCATTCTGGGGCCCCGGTTCACCGACCGCATCATTGCCGTCAATGTCATCAACACGCTGGTGGTGGCGCTGCTGGTGGTGCTTTCGGTGTGGATGAGCGAGGATTTTCTGGTGGATGTGGCTCTGATCTACGCCCTGCTGAGCTTTCTGACGGTGGTGGTGGTCTCCCGGCTGGTGCTCACCCGGCGGCAGAGGCACAAGGAGGACCAGCGGCGGGAGCAGCGGTGCAGGGGCACCCGGAAAAAAGGAGGCGGCGCGCGTGGTACATAATATCGTGACGGGCCTAGGACTGGCGGTCCTGCTGTTCGGCCTGTTCGTCTTTTTTACGGCGGTGCTGGGGCTATACCGCTTTGACTATGTGCTCAACCGGATGCACGCCGCCGCCGTGGGCGACGCGCTGGGCATCTTCTGCATCCTGCTGGGGCTGATGCTGCTCCACGGCTGGTCCCTGCCGGCCTTCAAGACGCTGGCCATCCTGCTGTTTCTGTGGCTGACCAGTCCGGTGTCCAGCCACCTGATCGCCGAGATGGAGGTCCTGACCATCCCGGACATCCAAAAGGAATGCGAGGTGGAGGTGCGATGACCGCATTGGAGTATCTGCTGCTGGCCGGGCTGGTCATTACCGCCGTGGCCGCGCCCCTGTGCAGGCGGATGCTGGCCACCGTCATCGTGTATATGGCCTTTTCGCTGCTGATGGCAGTGCTGTGGAGCCTGCTGCAGAGCCCCGACCTGGCCATCACCGAGGCCGCCGTGGGCGCCGGCATCACCAGCATCCTATTTTTCCTGACGCTGAAGAAAATCCACGCGCTGAAGGGGACCCGCGATGAGTAAGACGGCGAAAAAAGGGGATTGGAAGGGGCGGTTGACGGCCTGGGTGGACGGCGACCGGGGGCCCAAGGACCGGACGCTCTTCGTCATGGAGACCCGCGCCCGGCGGTCCCGCCTGCCCACGGTGGAGGAGCACGAGAAACGGGAGAAGCATCGGCTGCGGGAGTTTTTCAACTGGTATCCCGCAGCGGCGGTGCTCATCTGCCTGCTGCTCACGGCCGTCTTGATGTTCACTGTGCTCCAGATGCCGGGCTTCGGCCGGGCGGACAATCCCCTGCACAACCAGGTGTCCGAACACTATATCGAGCACGGCAAGGAGGATTCCGGCGCGGCCAACGTGGTCACCGCCATGATCCTCACCTACCGGGGCTTCGACACCCTGGGGGAGAGCTGTGTGCTGTTCCTGGCGGTGACCAGCGTGATGATGCTGCTGCTTCGGGACGAGAAGAACACCGATGGCCGGGACCTGCGCCGGATGGCCCAGGAGGACGCCATCCAGCGGGAGCACCAGGACGTCATTCTCAAGGAGGCCGGGGAGATCCTCATCCCCTTCATTTTCCTCTTTGCCGTCTATGTGCTGCTCAACGGCGAGACCTCTCCCGGCGGCGGCTTCTCCGGCGGTACCATTCTAGGCAGCGGGCTGGTCCTGTTCGCCTGCGCCTTCGGCTTCGACAAGCTGCGGGCCTTTATGAACCACAGGACCTACAGCGTAGTGCGCACCTTCGGCCTGATGCTGTACGCCGTGCTGTACGGGATCAACATCTTTCTGGGCGCCAACGGCCTGCCCAACTATCTGGTGGGCATGAGCCTGCTCATCGACCTGGCGGTGGGCCTGGTGGTGGCCTGCACGGTTTACGGGTTTTACGCCCTGTTTGCAAGGGGGGAGCTGTGATGCTGGAAACCATCCTGCACAACCGCTTTGCGGTCACCGCCGTCCTCCTGTTCGGCATTGGCTTCATGAATTTGCTGCTCCAGCAGAACCTGCTGAAAAAGGTAGTGGGCTTCAACATCATGGACTCCGCCGTGTTCATGCTGCTGGCCTCCCTGGGCTACATCGAGGGCCGGGTGGCCCCGGTGATGGGCGAGGGCGTAACCCCGGACGCCAGCCTGTTTATCAACCCCATCCCCAGCGGCCTGGTGCTCACCGGCATCGTGGTGTCGGTCAGCATCACCGCCTTTTCCCTGGCCCTCATCCAGCGCATCCACAAGCATTACGGCACCATCGAGATGAAAGAGCTGCTGGAGCGGGCCAAGAAGGAGGATGACTGATGCGGCCGTTTGTCGAGAATTTCCCCTTCTTCTGCATCTTCCTGGCCCTGGTGGCCGGCATCCTGTCCGCCACCTTCCGCAGCGGCCGGGCGGCCTACCGCATGACCTTGGCCGTCACCGGGGCCATCGCCGTGCTGTCCGCCCTGACCCTGCGGTATGTGGTGGAGGGCGGCCTGAGCTTCGGTTACACCATGGGCCGCTTCCCCATCCCCCTGGGCAACGCCATCCGCTGCGGCCCCCTCCAGGCCCTGCTGTGCACCGTGTTCGCGGGGGTGCTGCTCTTTGCCCTGGTGGGCGGGTCCCGGGACCTGTTTCACGACGTGCTGCCGGAGAAGCAGCGGTTCTATTTCGTCATGGTCAACCTGACCGACGCCGCCCTGCTGTCCCTGGTGTATACCAACGACGCCTTTACCGGCTATGTCTTCATTGAGATCAGCACCATCGCCGCCTGCGCCCTGGTCATGGCCAAGGACAACGGACCCAACCTCATCGCCACCATCCGGTATCTCTTCATGAGCCTGATGGGCTCCGGGCTGTTTCTCATCGGTCTGGCCATCCTCACCTCCATCACCGGCTACCTGCTGATGCCCTCCATGGCCGAGGCGGTGGCCAGGCTGGCGGAGACGGGAGAATACCGGGTCCCCCTGACGGTGTGCGCCGGGCTGATGGTCACCGGGCTGGGCATCAAAAGCGCCATGTTCCCCTTCCACCTGTGGCTGCCCGACGCCCACGGAGGGGCCACCACTGCCTCCTCGGCCCTGCTGTCGGGGCTGGTGCTCAAGGGATACATCGTGCTGATGATGACCCTGATGGTGCGGGTGTTCTCCATGGAGCTCATGGTGGAGCTGGGTGTGACCAACGTGGTGCTGCTCTTCGGCCTGCTGGGCATGATCTTCGGCTCCCTGGGCGCCATGCGGGAGTACCACGTCAAGCGGATGCTGGCCTACTCCTCGGTGGCGCAGATCGGGTACATCTTTATGGGCATCGGTCTGGGCAGCGCGGCGGGCCTCGTGGCCTCCTGCTTCCACATTCTGGTCCACGCCTGCTGTAAGCCCCTGCTGTTCTGCTGCGCCGGGCGGCTGAGCGCCGTCAGCGGCCACCACCGTAGCCTCAAGAACCTGCGGGGCAGCGCCTATCGGGACATTGCCGCCGGGATCGGCTTTACGGTGGGCTCTCTGTCCATGATCGGCATCCCGCTGTTCGGCGGCTTCGTCTCCAAGCTGTATTTTGCCAGCGCCTCCCTGCCCACCAACCGGACGGCGGTGACGCTGCTGACCATCGCCCTGTCCACGGTGCTCAACGCGCTGTACTACATCCCGGCCCTGCTGTCCATCTGGATGCGGCCGGACCCGGCGGATGAGCGCGCCGTTCTGGCCGACGCCACGCCGGAAATGCTGGCCTTTGACCGGCCTTTTACCGCGGCGGCCGCGGTCTTTACCGCCAGCATCTTTATCCTGGGGATCTTTTATCACCCCATCACCGACATCATCGAGGCCGGAATCCGGCTGATCTGAGGTTTGCGAGGTAGTGTCCATGCTGTTGCTGCTGCCCATCCTGGCGCCCGTGGCCGGAGGCATATTTGTCTTCCGGCAGAAAAAGGAATCGGTCCGGAACCGGCTGGTGCTGGCCCTCATGCTGGTCACCGCCGGGCTGGTATGCGCCGTCTGCCTGATGCCGGAGCAGACGGTGGAGTTGCTGACCATCCAGGGCCGGCTCCACCTGGCCCTGCGCAGCGACCTGCTGGCCAAGTTCTTCTTGGTGCTCATCACCTGCATCTGGGCCCCCATCACCCTGTTTGCCTTCCCCTACATCCGGCACGAGGGCCGGGACCGGCAGTTCTTCGGCTTCTACACCATGACTCTGGGCATCCTGGCGGGGCTGGCCATGGCCAAGAATTTTGTGACGCTCTATATGTTTTTCGAGATGATGAGCCTCATCACCGTGCCCCTGGTGCTCCACAGCGGCACCGCCGCCTCCCGGCGGGCGGGCTTTCAGTATCTGGGATACTCGGTGTTCGGGGCAGGCATGGCCCTGGCGGGCTATTTCTTCGTGGCCTACTACATGGCCACCCCCGACTTCATCCACGGCGGGGCCATCGACCCGGTCAAGGCGGCGGAGCATCGGCCCATGCTGCTCGTCGTCTACTTCCTGATGATTGTGGGCTTCGGGTGCAAGGCGGGCATGATGCCCATGCAGGCCTGGCTGCCCGCCGCCCATCCGGTGGCCCCCGCTCCCGCCTCCGCCGTGCTGTCCGGCGTCATCACCAAAGGGGGCGTGCTGGCCATCCTGCGCATCACCTACTATATGTACGGCGTGGATTTCCTCTCCGGCACCTGGCCCCAGTATGTGCTGCTCGTTCTGGCCCTGTGCACCGTCTTTGTGGGTTCCATGCTGGCCTACCGGGAGAAGCTCCTCAAGCGGCGGCTGGCCTACTCCACCGTCAGCCAGGTGTCCTACGTGCTCTTCGGCCTGTTTCTGTTCACCCCGGCGGGCGTGCTGGGCGCTCTGCTCCAGCTCGTGTTCCACGCCCTGGCCAAAGACGTCCTCTTCCTGGCGGCGGGGGCCGTCATCTTTGCCACCAACCGTACCCGGGTGGACCAGCTCCGGGGCATCGGCCGCCGCATGCCGGTGACCATGTGGTGCTTCACCCTGGCCGCCCTGTCCCTCATTGGCATCCCGCCCATGCCCGGCTTTCTCAGCAAGTGGTATCTGGTGACGGCGGGGCTGGAGGGGGCTTCCCGGGCCTTCGGCATCGCCGGGCTGGTGGTGCTCATCCTCTCCGCCCTGCTGACGGCGGGCTACCTGCTGCCCATCGTCACGGCGGGCTTCTTCCCCGGCCGAGACTTCAGCGGCGAGCGGAAGGAAGTGGGAAAAACCATGCTGGCCCCCATGCTGTGCTTTTCGGCGGCGTCCGTCCTGCTGGGCCTGTTCCCCGGCCCCTTCATGAGCTGGCTGGGCGGGCTGATCCCCAAGATGTTCTGAATTCCGCCGGAAAGGAGGCGCACGCATGCTTCGATTTCTCAATCTGCCCATCCTCTTCCCCGTGCTGATGGGCCTGGGTCTGCTGATCCTGCACCCGGAGAGCCGGAAAACACGCAACCTCTACCTGATGACGGCGGTGCTGATCACCTCGGCGCTCTCCTTTGCCGCCATCGGCGTCACCTATGTCCAGGGCAGCGACGCCCTGGCCTGCATCATGGTCCGGTTCAACGACGTGTTTTCCATCTCCCTGCGGATCGACGGGGCGTCCATGGTGTTCGGGACCATCGTCTCCACCCTGTGGCCCATCATCACGGTGTACGCCATCGACTACATGTCCCACGAGGGCTCTGAGAACCGGTTCTTTTCCTTCTGGCTCATGGCCTACGGCGTGGTGCTGGGCGTGGCCTACTCGGAGGACTTTTTGTCCCTCTACCTGTTCTATGAGCTTTTGACCCTGTCCACCCTGCCCCTGGTGATGCACGCCGCCGACGAAAAGGCCCGGTACGCCGGGCGGGAGTACCTCATCTACTCCCTGTCCGGCGCGGCCTTTGCCTTCATCGGCATCGTGTTCCTGCTCAACTACGGCGCGGGCCACCTGAACTTTACCTACGGCGGCATTCTGGACGCCGCCCGGGTGGCGGGCAACGAGCGGACGCTGCTGGTGGTCTTTGTGGCGGCCTTCCTCGGGTTCGGCGTCAAGGCGGCCATCTACCCCTTCTACCGCTGGCTGCCCGACGCCTCGGTGGCCCCCACCCCGGTCTCCGCCCTGCTCCACGCCGTGGCGGTGGTCAAGGCGGGCGCCTTCGCCGTCATGCGGCTCATCTACTTCGGCTTCGGGGCCGACTTTCTCCGGGGCACCTGGGCCCAGACGGTGGTCATGGCGGCCACCATCGTCACCATTGTCTACGGCTCCGCCCGGGCCCTGCGCACCCCCCACCTGAAGCGGAGGCTGGCCTTCTCCACGGTGAGCAACCTGTCCTACATCCTTTTCGCCTTTACCATCATGACTCCCGCCGGGCTGCTGGGCGGACTGACCCATATGGTCTATCACGCGGTGGTCAAGATTACCATGTTCTGCTGCGCCGGCGCCATCCTCCACAAGAGCGGTCGGGAGTACGTCTACGATCTGGAAAACTTCGGGCGGGTGATGCCGGTGGTCTTCGCCGCTTTCACCGTGTCCTCCTTTGCCCTCATCGGCCTGCCTCCTCTGGGCGGCTTCGCGGGCAAGTGGATGATCGCCACCGCCGCCGTGGCCTCCCAGAACAAACTGGCCTACGTGGGCATCGGGGCGCTGATTTTGTCCACGCTGCTGACCACCCTCTATCTGATGACAGTGGTGGTCCGGGCCTACTTCCCGGTGGGAAAGCTGGACGCCGAGGCCTTGGCCAAGGTCCACGACCCGGACAAGACCATGACCGTGCCGCTGGTGCTCCTGACGTCCATGGGCGTGGTGCTGGCCCTGTGCTCCAACCTGGTTATCGGCTTTTTGACCCAGGTCAGCCAGGGGCTGCTGTAAGGGGGGAAGAGAACATGCAAACCGATCTGCTGCTGTTTCTGGTGCTTTTCCCTATTCTGGGCGCTTTCGCGGTCTTTCCCCTGGGGAAGCGGAGCCCGGCGGGCCGGGACTGGTATGTCCGCATCGTGCCCGCTGTGGAGCTGGCGGCGGCCCTGTTGCTGCTGACGGCGGACGGGGCGGGGGCCGCCCTGCCCGGCGTGTGCGGCCTGGGACTGCGGTTGGCGGCGGGGAGCCTGCGTACCCTGCTGGTCCTGGTGGCGGGCTTTTTGTGGCTGGCCACCGGCCTGGCCAGCCGGGAATACTTTGCCGCCGCCGCGCACAAGGAGCGCTACTACTTTTTCTGGCTGCTGACCCTGGGGGCCCTGATGGGGGTCTTTCTGGCGGCTGACCTCATCACCCTCTTTGTTTTTTTTGAAATGATGTCCTTCACCTCCTACGTGTGGGTGGCCCAAAACGAGACCCCGGAGGCCCTCCGGGCGGCCAACACCTATCTGGCGGTGGCGGTCATCGGCGGCATGACCCTGCTGGTGGGGCTGTTCCTGCTGTACGACCTGCTGGGCACCCTGGAGATTGGGGCGCTGGCCGGCCTGGCCGCCGCCCTGCCGGAGGAGAAGAAGGTCCCGCTCTATGTGGCGGGAGGCTGCTGCCTGGCGGGCTTCGGAGCCAAGGCGGGCATGTTCCCCCTGCACATCTGGCTGCCCAAGGCCCACCCGGTGGCGCCGGCCCCGGCCTCGGCCCTGCTGTCCGGCATCCTGACCAAAAGCGGCGTGTTCGGCATTCTGGTAATCGCCCGGAACCTGTTCCGGGCCGACGCGCCCTGGGGGGACGCGGTGCTTTTGCTGGGGGTAGTGACCATGGTGCTGGGGGCGGTGCTGGCCGTCTTCTCAGTGGACCTGAAGCGGACTCTGGCCTGCTCATCCATGTCCCAGATCGGCTTTATCCTGGTGGGAGTGGCCATGCAGGGCCTCCTCAGCGGGGAGAACGCCCTGGCGGCCTGGGGCACCATTCTGCATATGCTCAACCACTCCCTGATCAAGCTGGTCCTCTTCGTGGCGGCTGGGGTGGTCTATCTGGGGACCCATTCCCTGAACCTCAACGACATCCGGGGCTGGGGCCGCGACAAGCCCTGGCTCAAGGCGGTCTTTCTGGTGGGGGCCTGCTCCATCGCCGGGGTGCCCGGCTTCTCCGGATACGTCAGCAAGACCCTGCTCCACGAGAGCATTGTGGAGTACATCCACGCCCTGACCCACGCGGGTCTGGACGCCGGAGTCTACCGTGTGGTGGAGTGGCTGTTCCTGATCTCCGGCGGCCTGACGGCAGCCTATATGACCAAGCTCTTTGTGTGCATCTTTCTCTCCCCCAAGGCCCGGGGCCAGCACGCGGCGCCGAAGCCCTACTGGTCTGCGGGCACGGCGGCGGCCCTGACCGGCGGGGCGGGGGTGCTGCTGGCGCTGGGCGTGACCCCCTCCCTTACCATGCAGCCCATCGCCGTCTGGGCGGCGGAGTTCCTGCACGGCGACCACCTGGAGGAGACCCTCCACTACTTCTCCCTGACCAATCTGAAGGGGGCCTGCATCTCACTGGGCATCGGCGCGCTGGTCTATCTGGCGGTCATCCGGGGGCTACTGATGCGGCGGGAGAGCGGCGGGGAGGTCTACCTCAACCGCTGGCCGCAGAGGCTGGACCTGGAGGAGCTGGTGTACCGGCCCGCCCTGAATGCCCTGGCCTTCCTGGGCGCCTTCTGCGCCCGGGCCGCGGCCTCGGTGGGGGACGTCATTGTCTTTCTGGGGGAGCGCATCCTCTTTACCAAGGCTCCCGGCATCTTTGTGCCTAAGCACGATGAGAATTTCGGCGCATATGAGCGCAAGCCCCGGCGGTTCCTGGTGGGGGAGACCTTCTCCTTCGACCTGCTGCTGGCGGGAGTGGGATTGGTCGCCATGCTGCTGTATATTCTGCTGGTCTAGGCGGCGCAAAAGGGCATTGACATCCCTTCGCAGACTGTGTATACTGGAAAAGGATGGATGGCTCTTCTGGGCCCATCCCGCTTGGACCGACAATTGAAAAAGAAAAAAGAGATGTTCTTGTGGCTCTTTCGGGGCGTGGGCCCTGGCCCGGCACCGGGAGAGATGGACAAGGGAACCGGAACACGGGAGACCGTGCAGACCGGACGGTAACCGCCGCTGTAAGCGTGGAGGCCGCATCCGTTGGCGAAAGCCAGTCACTGGGGAGACCTGGGAAGGCGGGATGCGGGCGCAGGAGCAGACGCTCCCTAAACGCAAGTCAGAAGACCTACAAAAACGACCCGCCCCGTGGAGGGACGGGGCTCTGGTGTTGCGGAAAAACGGCCGTGGCAAGCATATGCTTGCCGCGGCATTTTATATTTTGGGCGGGCTCCGCCCAGACGAAAAAGGAGAGAGCGCGATGAAAAACAGGATGAAAAAGGCTTTGGCTCTGCTGGTGGCGCTGGTGCTGACCCTGAGTCTGCTGCCCGCCGCCGCCTTTGCGGCGGAGGACGTGACGGTCACACTGGAGGTCAATATCCGCGCCGTTGCAGAGCCGGAAATGCTGGCGGAGTTGGGCGTGCAGTCGCCGTTGCCAGGACCGGTGACAGTGACGGTGCCGGCCGGGTCCACCGTAAAGGATGTGCTGACCCAGGCCCAGAAGGACCAGGGACTGGATATCGTTGGGCTGGACAAGGGCTTTGTGACGGGCATCGGCTGGGTATCGGGCATCAGCGCCATCAACGAGACGCTGGGGACCGAGGTCCAGGAGGGGAGCTTTCAGTACCCCGGCTGGTCCTATGCCATCAATGGCGACTTTGACGCCCCGGCCGGCATCGGAGCAGATCCGGTTACAGAAGGGGATACGTATACCTTCCGCTACAGCCTCTATGGGGTCTGGAGCGGGAATGCCATGCACTATTACGATTACGAGTTCCTAGATGCGCTGGACGAGGCCCGGACCGCCCTGGAGCAGGCCAAGGCATGGGACACCTCCGCCTTTTCCGACCCGGAAAAAGCGGCTCTGGAGCAGGCCGTTGCGGAAGCTGAAACGCTGATCGGCGGGCTGGATGAGACCTATATGGGGCTCTGGCTGGAGTATGTCGCGGAGAAGGGGAGCGCCCTCTATGGCCCCGGCTCGGACGCCGACAAACTGATCAAGGCTGCGGCAGCCCTGGCCGCAGCGATGCAGCCCAGCCCGGCCAACGAGCTGACCAGTTTGGTCGTGACGGACCTGATGGAGAGCTACACCGGGTCCATAGACTTTGATCCCGCAGAGACAGAATACGCCCTCTACGATTTTCCCACCACGCTGTCAATGGTCAAGGTGAAGGCAGCCGCCGCCTCTGGGAATGCGGTGGTCTCCATCTATTTGGGAGAGGCTGCGGAGCCGGCGGCGCAGGTCACAGGCCCGCAGGGGGATAGCTGGATTATACTCAGGGACCTGGATTGGAGCGGCACGGTCAACGTGCTGCGAATGGTGGTAGAACCGCCGGAGGGCACTGGGCTGTCCGCCAAAACCTACACCGTCCGGATCAGCCGTGCCCTGACCGCAGCCGAGCTGGAGGCGGACCGGGATGCCCTGCGGCTGGGGGGCGGCGACAGCACGGTGGAGGTCTCTGCGGACCTGGATCTACCGGAGACCGGGGCCAGCGGGCTGTCCTCCATTACCTGGACATCCAGCGCACCGGATGTTATAAGCGGCAGCGGCGTGGTCCGGCGGGGGGCCAAGGAGCAGACCGTTACACTGACAGCCACCCTTTCGGCTGCGGGGCTGGAAAGCCTGACTAAGATATTTACAGTGACGGTCACCCCGGTTGGGGCCCGGGAGGTCCTGGACAACATCGCGGCCCGGTATGCGGCCTCCGGCGTGGCGGGCGACGGCAATGGCCCCTGGCTGGCCGCCGATCTGGCTGCCTATGCCGCCGCCTGGCCGGACCGCGGCCACAAACTGTCCGCGGACCAGGTGCAGGCCTGCCTGGATACCTTCCTGGCCAAGGCTGACGCTACCGACGCGCCCGGCGATCTGGCCAAATACATCATTGCCCTGCGGGCCCTGGGCTACGACGCCCGGAAGACCGTTACCGCCGACCTGCGGGAGGTGGACGTGGTGGCCAAGCTGACGGCCATGGTGGACGGCAAGGCTGCCAGCGTGACCAATCCGTATACCCTGCCCTACGTCATTCTGGCGCTCCAGCAGGGGGAGGGCTACGCCACCCAGGCGCAGATGGATTACCTGATCCAGGCGGCGGTGGACAGCCAGGACTCCTGGGGCAATACATCCTGGGGCCCCGACGGGGCCACGCCCATGCTGCTGGCGCTGGCCCCCTACTGTGACGGCAACGCTCTGGTGAAGGAGGCCGTGGACGGGGCCCTGGCCAAGGTGCGGGCCTGCCAGGGGGCAGACGGCGGCATGGGGAACGCCGCCTCCACCGGCCTGGCCGCCATGGCCTTTGCCGCGCTGGGTATCGACCCTGCCGAAGTGACGGCAGGCGAGGGCCAGCCCTCCCTGGTGGACGGACTGCTGACCTATGTCAGCGACACCCTGGATGGCTTCCGGCCCACGTCCAACTCCTTCTCCACCGAGCAGGGCTTCCGCGGCCTGATCGCCGCCCTCCGGTGCGGGGAGACGGGGCTGCCCTTCCGGCTGTTTGACTTCTCCGACCGGGCCATGGAGACGGCCGAGGCCACCTGGGCCCAACACGGCCCGGTGACCTTCGCGGTCATCCCGGATGACGCGGCGGTGACCGTCCTGCGGGAGGAGACGGAGCAGACGCCGGCGGCTCCCTTCCGCTATGACCTGCCCGCCGGGACCTACACCTACACCGTGAGCAAGAGCGGGTATGTGGGCAAGACCGGCTCCTTTACCGTGACGGAGGCCCAGGCTGAGGCCCACACGGGCCAGAAGATCAGCGTCTCGCTGGCCGCCGCGCCCGGCGCAGACAGCGGCAGGAGCATCACCGTCTCCGTCAAGGTGCTGACCCACGACGACAGCGCCTGCGGCGGAAAATACACCTATAAGCACAACACCTCGGCCTATCAGGTGGTCCTGGCTGACGAGTCTGTGGCGCTGCGGGCCGGTCAGTCGGTGTTCGACGCCCTGGACGCCGCCCTGACCCAGGCGGGGGTGGACTATGTGGAGAGCACGCCGGGGTACATCAGCTCCATTGGAGACGAGGAGGAGTTCGGGCACGGCAGCAAGGATTCCGGCTGGCTGTATATGGTCAACGGCACCACCGCCGACATCGGCTGCCGGGATTATTCGCTGACGCGGGATGCCAAGGTGATCTGGTTCTACACTGACAATTACCACGACGAGTACGGCTCGGAGTCCTGGGGCGGCAGCTCCTCGGCAGGGGCGGCGGACACCAGCGCCGTTCTGGAGCCCCAGGCGGTGGCAGACAAAACCGGCGAGGCCAAGGCGGCGGTGACGGAAAAGGAGATTCGCGCCGCTCTGGACGCCGCCCAGAACGGTGGCGCAGGGTGTGTTATCATCCGGCCCGACGTCTCGGGACGGGCGGACCAGGTCACCGTGGAGCTGCCCCGGACGGCGGTGGAGCGGCTGGCTGGGGAGACCGGGGTCGGCCTAAGGATTGAGACCGGACTGGCGCAGGTGGACCTCTCCAGCCGGGCGCTGGCCGCACTGGCCGACGCAGGCGGCCGGACGGTGTCGGTGTCGGTGGGACAGGGGGCGGACGGGGTCCGGACCGTCGCCGTCTTGGTGGACGGCAAGCCGGTGGAGACCCTGCCCGGCGGCATCCGGGTCGCCTTCCCCGCCGCGGAGGCGGGGCTGGTGCCCGCACTGGTGGGGGCGGATGGCGCCGCCGCCCCGCTGAAAAAATCCCTGGTGGCGGACGGCACCGCCTATCTGCTGCTGCCCGGCTCGGCCTCCGTGGCTCTGATCCGAGGGGCAGAGACCTTCGCCGACGTGCCCGACGGATACTGGGGGGCGGAAGCGGTGGCCTTCGCCGCCTCCCGCGGGCTGCTCCAGGGGGTGGGCGGCAACCGCTTCGACCCCGACGGGGTGCTGACCCGGGCCATGCTGGTGACGGTGCTCTACCGCCTGGAGGGCCAGCCGGAGGGGGCTGAGGCGGCCTTCTCCGACGTGGCGGTCGAGGCTTGGTACGCCTCGGCCGCCGCCTGGGCGGCAGAGGCAGGCATCGCCAACGGGGTCTCCGGCGGGGCCTTTGCCCCGGAGCGCTCCATCACCCGGCAGGAACTGGCCGCCATGCTCTACCGCTATGCCGGGTACGCCGGCCTGGATACCTCCGCCCGGCAGCCGCTCACCGCCTTTGCCGACGGCGCCGAGCGCGCCGGGTGGGCGGAGGAGGCCCTGTCCTGGGCCTTGGCCACCGGCCTGCTGACCGGAAAGGACGGCGGGCGGCTGGACCCCGCCGGGAATGCCAGCCGCGCCGAGGTGGCCGCCGTTCTGGAGCGCCTGGTGGGCCTCATGGTCCGATGAAGCAAAAGGGAGCGGCAGGCATTGCTTTGCAGAGAGGCCTTTATGGAGGGGAAAGGAGCGATCACCGTGAATGTCAACTGGTTCAAGGAGCCCGAGCACGTGGTCTATGTGGAGGCGGAGCGTTTCCTGCCGGAGTTCAGCCGGAAGGTGAAGCTGCCCGATCTGCCCGCCCAGGTAGAGGCCTTCCGGGCACAGCCCGCGCCGGAGGGCAAAAACATCCGCACTGGTATGAAGGGCACCTCACTGAAGCTGTTTGTCCCCGACCTGGTCTTTGAGGAAAAGCTGGATATGGGGGACACGGTGTGGGTCTATCTGGGCCAGACCCACGTCAGCTACTGCCTGTACTGGAAGCAGTAAAAAAGGACCGGGGCGTCCGTCCACTGGACGGACGCCCCGGTCCTTTTTAAGCGATTACACGTTGAAGCGGAAGAGGACAATATCCCCGTCCTGCATGACATAGTCCCTGCCCTCGCTGCGGACCAGGCCCTTTTCCTTGGCGGCGTTCATGCTGCCGTTGGCTACCAGGTCGTCGAAGGAGACCACCTCGGCCCGGATAAAGCCCCGCTCGAAGTCGGTGTGGATCTTACCGGCAGCCTGGGGCGCCTTGGTACCCTTTTGGATGGTCCAGGCCCGGCACTCGTCCTCACCGGCGGTGAGGAAGGAGATGAGGCCCAGCAGGGCATAGCTGGCCTTGATGAGCCGGTCCAGGCCGGACTCGGGGATGCCCAGGTCGTCCAGGAACAGCTTTTTTTCGTCGGGCTCCAACTGGGCGATCTCGGCCTCCAACTGGGCGCAGACGGGGATGACCTGCGCGCCCTCGGCGGCGGCCACACCCGCCACCTGCTGGTAGTAGGCGTTGTTCTGGTAGTCGGAGAAGCCCGCCTCGTCCAGGTTGGCGGCGTAGATGATGGGCTTGAGGCTGAGAAGCTCGGCGGTGGCGATGAGGGCGGCGTCGTCCTCGCCGCACTCGTAGGAGCGGGCGGACCTGCCCTCGTTGAGCCAGTCCTGGAGGCCCTGGAAGACCTCCGCTTCATGGGCGGCCTTCTTATCGCCGGTCCGGCCGGCCTTGGAGCACTTGTCGATGCGGCGCTGGACCATCTCCATATCGGCCATGATGAGCTCGATATCAATGATCTGAATGTCACGCAGGGGGTCTGTGGAGCCCTCCACATGGATGACGTTGGGGTCGTCGAAGCAGCGGACCACGTGAACGATGGCGTCGGTGGCCCGGATGTTGGATAGGAACTTGTTGCCCAGCCCCTCGCCCTTGGAGGCGCCCTTCACCAGACCGGCGATGTCCACAAACTCCACCACGGCGGGGGTGGTCTTTTTGGGCTTGTGGAAGTCGGAAAGCCAGTCCAGGCGGCTGTCGGGGACGGCCACCACGCCCACGTTGGGGTCGATGGTGCAGAAGGGGTAGTTGGCGGACTCGGCGCCCGCGTTGGTGATGGCGTTGAACAGGGTCGATTTGCCCACGTTGGGCAGACCCACGATGCCTAATTTCATCGGCAGAACCCTCTTTTCCGTTGATTCGCCCTGACATTATATACGATGGCAGGGGAAAATACAAGGCTCACGGCGAAATTGAGGGGCGGGGCGCGGGGCTCTACTCGCCTTCGGCGTACTGCTCTTCGGTATCCTGTTGGGCGCTTTTCAGAATGTCTTCCGCGGTGCCATAGTCCCGGGCCTGCAGGGCGGCCACCGCATCGGTGACCCGGTTGAACAGGTAGGTGTAGAGGGCTTGATAGTCCGGCATACCGAGACCTCCTTTATATCCGATAAACAGTGTATACTGAGTTCAGGAAATTGTCAATCATTACTATCACCGATATGATGTATATACGAAAAGAAGGTGATAGGATGAAGCAGGTTCGTCTGAAGCTGGACCGCTATTTGGATGAGCGCGGCATAAGTCGGTACGAGCTTGCGCAGAGGTCAAAAATCAAATATCAGACCATTGATGGGTATTATAAAAATACCGTTGTCCGATATGATGCCTATAACCTGTCGCGGATCATCACCGCGCTGGACTGCGACCTGACCGACATCCTGGAGGTCGTGGAGAACGGCGAAGCTTGAGGGCCCGCGGGAAAACAGACGTTTTCCCGCGGGCCCTTAAGTGTTATACTGGCAACATCACAAAACCATATAGGAGGGATCTCTATGGAGACCACCGCGCAAGTACACGCCCGCCTGTCCACCCTGCCCCGGGCGGCGCTGGGCTTTTTCCCCACCCCCTTCCACCGGGCGGAAAATCTGTCCCGGGAGCTGGGCATCGATCTGTGGATCAAACGGGACGACCTGACCGGCATGAGCCTGTTCGGCGGCAACAAGGTCCGCAAGCTGGAGTATGTGCTGGGGGAGGCCCGGGCCCGGGGCTGCGACACCGTGGTCAGCTACGGCGCCACCCAGTCCAACTGCGCCATGCAGGTGGCCACCGCCTGCCGCCGCCTGGGGATGCGGCCTATTCTGTATCTGGTGGCCATCGTGGAGCCCGCCGAGCTGCGGGCCAACCTCCTGCTGGATTATGTGCTGGACGCCGAGGTCCATCTGGTCCCCCTGAACGGCGGCACGGAGGAGGAGGCCGAGGAGGAGGCCGTCCGGCTGGGCCGGGCCCACATGGCCCGCCTGGAGGGGGAGGGGCACATCTGCTGCGAGGTGCCCATGGGGGCCGCCCAGCCCCTGGGCTCCGCCGGCTTCATCGGCGGCTGGGCCGAGCTGCTGGACCAGTGCTGCGGCCAGGGTATTGCGCCGGACTATCTGTTCTTGGGCACCGGCACCGGCGGCACACTGGCCGGGCTGGCCGCCGGGCGGAAGCTGATGGGCGGGCCGGAGATCGTGGCCGTCAACGTCAGCCCCAAGGACGAGGGCTACCCCGCCCGCACGGCGGAGCTGGGCACCCGGGCCCTGAGGGCCATCGGTTCGGACGAGAACCTGCGGCCGGAGGACTTCCGGACCGACCTGGGCTACTACGGCGCGGGCTACGAGGCGCCCGCGCCTGCCGCCACTGCCGCCATCCGGCGTCTGGCCCGCACCGAGGGCATTTTGGTGGACCCGGTGTACACCGGAAAGGCCCTCTCCGGGCTCATCGACTACGCCGAACAGGGCAAGATCCCCCGGGGCTCCACCGTGGTGTTCTGGCACACCGGCGGAGCAACCGCCCTCTTTGCCGAGCCGGAAATGGTGGGCCCGGTGGCGGACGGGAGGGCCCTGTGAGCCCCATTCGGCACGAAAGGATTGCAAACGACGGAAAAATGTGCTAAAATCCCTTTGTTATGCGGGCGTATCTGAACCTTTTCAGATACGCCCCGCGCACAAAGGAGGAAACGATCCATGACGCGCACGCGCAGACGCATCCTGTCTCTGTGCCTGACCCTGGCGCTGGTGGCGGGGGCTATGGCCGCCGCCGTCCAGGCCGCCTCGGGCGAGCCGGAGCAGACGACGGAGCCCGAGCGGGGGACCATGACCTATACCGAGCCCATCGCCCCCCAGTATGAGGCCGCCAAGCTCTTTTCCGAGGGCCTGGCCGCCGTCCGCCAAGGGGGAAAGTGGGGCTATATCGCCACCGACGGCGAGACCGCCATCCCCTTTGCGTACGACTTTGCCTGCCCCTTCAGCGAGGGCAAGGCCGTGGTGGGCCGGGAGGAGGAGACCGGCCTGGCCCTGGGCTTCGTGGACCACGACGGAAACTATACCCCCTTCACCGGCTGGGGCAAGCCCCTGCTGGTCCAGTCGGAGGACTGGCAGGCCGACACCGACTGCTACTTCTACAACGGTTATGTCCGCCTGCCCGCCGGCGCCGGCTGGGCCCTGTACGACGCCGCAGGGCAGGCCATGGGCGCCCAGCTCGTCCCCCTGCACACCATGACCGAGGGGCTGACCCCCGGCTACTCCGCCTCCGCCCGGCTGGGCCGGGGATACGTGGACCGGGACGGCCAGGCCGTCCTCTACTGGGACGGGCCGGAGTACTTCGGCGCTCCCGTTACCACCGCCGACGGCCTGCGGGCCCAGAGCTACCGCTTCGTCAGCGGGGTGCTGCCCTTCAACCAGGGGCTGGCCCCCGTGTGGCAGGGCACTGCAGACGCCTCCCAGAACTGGGCGGTCACCTATCGCCTGGGCTTTATCGACCAGACCGGGGAATGGGCCATCCTGCCCGCCTACACCAACTGCTTCGTCTCCGGCTCCGACGCCGCCTGGGAGGTATTTGGTGAGACCGGCCTGGCCATGGTCCAGAACGAGGCGGGACTCTACGGCGCCATCGACAAGACCGGCCGGACCGCCCTGCCCTTCCAGTACCAGGAGCTGTGGCCCTACAGCGAGGGCCTGGCCCCCTTCCGGCTGGGCGGGAAGTACGGCTATCTGAACCCATCCGGGCAGACGGCCATCCCCGCCCGGTACGAGCGGGCCACCGGCTTCTCGGGCGGCTACGCCGCCGTGTACGACGGGGAGCGGGCCTTCCTCATCGACCGGCGGGGCCGGGAGGTGACCGGCTCCGACAAGCTGGACACCGAGACCTACTTCCGGGAGGGGGCGGACGGCACCAAGACCGCCGTCAACCCCGGCGAGTATGTGGTCATCGAGGAGGGGGGACAGTACGGCTTCGGCCGCCTGGAGTTCCTGCCCCCCCTGCCGGAGGCCGGAGAGATGGACGCCTGGGCCTATGGCGAGGTGGTGGCCGCCGTGGAGGCGGACCTGGTGCCGGTGGAGCTCCAGTGCCTGTACCGGCAGAACATCACCCGGGCCCAGTTCTGTACCCTCATCGTCCAGGTGGTCCAGCGGTCGGAGGGAAAGGATATCCGGACGGTGGTCCGGGAGGAGACCGGCCGGAGCCTCTACGACTGGGTGGGGGACTACCCCTTTGCCGACACCGCCGGGGCGGACGTGATGGCGGCCTACGCGCTGGGCATCGTCAGCGGCCGGGGCGAGGGGACCTTCGATCCCTACGCCCCCATCACCCGGCAGGAGGCCGCCGCCTTCCTCTACCGGACCGCCAAGGTCCTGGGCATGGAGACGGCCGGGGTGGCGGAGAGCGCCTTTGCCGACCATGACCAGGTGGGGGTGTGGTTCCGGGACGCGGTGGCCTTTGCCGCCGACCGGGGCGTCATGGGCAGCACCGGGGCAAACCGCTTCTCCCCCCTGGCGGGCTACACCAGGGAACAGTCCTTCGTCACCGTCCACCGGCTGTTTCAGGCCCTGGAGGGGGAAGAATAGCACAGAAAAAGGACCTCTGACGCCGGTCAGAGGTCCTTTGTTTGGTCCAGCGCGGCCAGCCCGGTGCGGAGCGGGGGGCGGACGGCCCCTTCGGTGAGCGGCCGTTCGGGGGATATGGGATCACCTCGTTTCCATCGGGTTCAGGGAAGGCGATCGGCAAACCGCCGCCCGTCGCTTTCGTTCAGTTTCAGCCCGGTGAGGTACCGGCGGATGAGGTCAAAGGCGCTGCCCGCCGCCCGGATGCGGATGCTCTCCCGCACGCCGCCCAGATGGAGTTCCCGAACATGGCAGAAGTCCGGCCCGGCCAGCGCCACGTAAACCAGTCCCACCGGATTGCCCCGGTCGTCGGGGTCGGGGCCGGCCACGCCGGTGGTGGAGACGGCCAGGTCGGCGCCCAGCACCCGGCGGGCCCCCCGGGCCATGGCTTCGGCCACCTGGGGCGACACCGCGCCGAATTGGTCCAGCAGCTCACGGGGCACCCCCAGCACGCCGTGCTTGACCTCGTTGGTATAGCTCACCACGCCGCCCTTGAACACGCCGGAGGCCCCGGGCAGATCGGTGATGCACTTGGCCACCAGCCCGCCGGTACAGGATTCCGCCGCGCCCAGGGTCAGCCCCTGGGCTTCCAGCAGGGCGAAGGCCACGGCCTGGATGCTGGGCACATCGGCGCCGTAGACCACGTCGCCCAGCAGAGCGCGCAGCTCCGCCTCCACCGGGGCGATCAGGTCCCGGGCTTGGGCCTCCACCGGGGCCTTGGCGGTGATGCGCAGCTCCACCTCCCCCTCCTTGGCATAGGGGGCCAGGGTGGGGTTGGTCATGGCGTTCATCCGGTCCCGGAGCAGAGACTCCACGGCGGACTCCCCCATACCGAAGATCCGCAGCGAGCGGGAGAGAATGGTGCCGTCGGCCAGATTTTGCAGATAGGGCAGGGCCCGGTGGGTGAACATTTCCCGGCACTCCCGGGGTGGACCGGGGAGCATGACCACCCGGACCCCCTCCGCTTCGAAGGCGCAGCCGGGGGCAGTGCCCCAGTCGTTGGAGAGAACGGTGCAGCCCTCGGGCAGCATGGCCTGCTGGAGGTTGTTCTCGGTCATGGGCCGGCGGGCGTGGAGCTTTTGAAAATAGGCACGGATGCGCTGGGCCGACGCCTCGTCAAAGACCAGCTTTTTGCCGAAGGCGGCGGCCAGTACGTTCTTGGTCAGATCGTCACAGGTGGGGCCCAGGCCGCCGGTGGTGATGAGGATGTCGGCCCGCCGCTTGGCAATCTCCACCGCGGCGCGCAGCCGCTCCGGGTTGTCGCCCACCACCGTGTGGTAGAAGACGTTGATGCCGATGCCGCTGAGTCCCTGGGAGATCATCTGGGCGTCGGTGTTGGCGATGTTGCCGAGGAGCAGCTCGGTGCCCACGGCGATGAGTTCGGCTGTGTGGGACATGATAAAAGCCTCCGTATGCCAACGCCGGGACGGCGGCGAGTGCCGCCGCCCAATGTGCAGCGCCAGCAAAGCATTTCCGCAGGACGGATTCATTCCGCCCGAGGATGTGGAATCAAAGGGAGCCCTGCATGATCGGGGATCACGCGGGGAATTGGCTCCGCGGCCGGCCGCCCCTACCCGATCTTTACCCGCTCGGTGGCGTCCAGGGCTTCCTGCACCAGGGCCTCCACGTCCAGGACGGCCTCGGCGGCCTCGATCTCGTCCAGGTGGGGCCGGGTGCGGGGGTGGCGGGGCGTAAAGACGGTGCAGCAGTCCTCATAGGGGAGGATGGAGGTCTCGAAGGTGCCGATTTTTCGGGCGATGCGGACCACCTCCTCCTTGTCCATGCCCACCAGAGGCCGGAACACGGGCAGGGAGGCGACCGCTCCGGTGACCGCCATGGCGTCCATGGTCTGGGAGGCCACCTGGCCCAGAGACTCGCCGGTGACCAGGGCCTGGCAGCCGGTGCGGCGGGCCATACCCTCGGCGATGCGCATCATGAACCGGCGCATCAGCAGGGTAAACAGCTCCTCCGGACAGGCGCGGCGCAGCTCCTCCTGGATGTGGGTGAAGGGGACCACGTGGACGATGAGCCGCCCGGTCCAGGGGGTCAGCAGCCGGGCCAGGTCCAGCACCTTCTCCTTGGCTTCAGGGGAGGTGTAGGGGTAGGAGTAGAAGTGGACCATCTCCAGGGCCACCCCCCGCTTGGCCATCATCCAGGAGGCCACCGGCGAGTCGATGCCGCCGGAGAGCAGGGACATGGCCCGCCCGCTGGTGCCCACGGGGAGCCCGCCCGCGCCGGGCTCGGGGTCGGCGTGGACAAAGGCGGCGTAGTCCCGGACCTCTAGGTGGATGGTCAGCGCGGGGTTGTGGACGTCTACATGCAGGTTGGGGTAGAGTTCGTCCAGCTCGCCCCCCACCCACTGGGAGAGCTGGATGGAGGTCATGGGAAAGGACTTGTCGGCCCGCTTGGACTCCACCTTAAAGGTCTTTTCCCCCACCAGATTGCCGGCCAGATAGGTCCGTACCGTCTCCAGCATAGCCTCCTTGGTCTTGGCGCAGGCCTTGGCCCGGCTGACACCCACCGCGCCGAAGACCTTCTTGGCCACGTCGTAGGCGGCATCCATGTCGCACTCGTCGCTGAGGGGCTCGATGTAGGTGGTGGACTGGCGGGAGTAGACCCGGAATTTGCCGTGGGACTTGAGCCGCCGGGCCAGGTTGGATTTCAGCTTGTCCTCAAAGGTGTAGCGGTTGGCCCCCTTCAGGACCAGCTCGCCCAGCTTGAGCAGGATCATTTCGGTCATGGGTACAAGCTCCTTTATGTTTTAACATGTTTCAGCGCTGTAAATATCCGCTGGCCCGATACTGGATGGCCTCCGCCAGGTGCGAGACCTGGATGGGGCCGCCGCCCTCCAGGTCGGCGATGGTGCGGGCCACCCGCAGGATGCGGTCGTGGCTCCGGGCGGTGAGGCCCATGCGCTCGTAGGCCCCCTTCATCACGGCCCGGCAGTCCTCGTCCAGGGCGCAGCAGGCCAGCAGCTCGGGGGGACCCATGTGGGCGTTGCAGTCGGGGCCGTCCGGACCGAACCGAGCGGTCTGGATGGCCCGGGCGGCATTCACCCGACGCCGGATGGCGGCAGAGGACTCGGCCTGCCCCCGGCGGGAGAGCTCCTCATATTCCAGGGGCGGCACATCCACGTACAGGTCGATGCGGTCCAGCAGGGGGCCGGACAGTCTGCCCAGATACCGCTCCACCTCGCCGGGGGAGCAGCGGCACCGGTCCGAATAGCCGTACCAGCCGCATTTGCAGGGGTTCATGGCGCACACCAGCATGAACCGGGCGGGGAACACCTCGCTGCCCGCTGAGCGGGAGATCTGGACCTGCCCGTCCTCCAACGGCTGGCGCAGGGCCTCCAGCACGTCCTTGTGGAACTCGGGCAGCTCATCCAGAAAGAGCACCCCGTTGTGGGCCAGGGAGATTTCCCCCGGCCGGGGCAGCGGGGTCCCGCCGCCGGACATGCCGGTGGCGGAGATGGTGTGGTGGGGGGAGCGGAAGGGCCGCCGGGTCAGCAGGGGCCGGTCCCTGCCGGTGAGGCCCAGCACCGAGTGGATGGCGGTGGCCTCCAAGGCCTCCCGCTCGGTCATGCCGGGCAGGATGGAGGGCAGCCTCCGGGCCAGCATGGACTTGCCGGAGCCGGGCGGACCCACCATGGCGATGTTATGGCCCCCGGCGGCGGCGATCTCCAGTGCCCGCTTCACTGGGGCCTGCCCCTTTACGTCGGCAAAGTCGGGGCCGCCCCCGGCCTCCGGCGGCGGCTTCCAGGGCCGGGCAGGGGAGAGGGGCTCCTCCCCCCGCAGATGGCGGACCAGTTGGGAGACGTGCTCCACCGGGTAGACGGCCAGCCCTCCGGCCAGGGTGGCCTCGGGGGCGGAGTCCGCCGGGACGTACAGCGCCCCGATGCCCGCGCGCCGGGCCGCCAGGGCCATGGGCAGCATCCCCTGCACCGGCCGCAGCTCCCCGGACAGGGAGAGCTCCCCCACAAAGGCGGCCTGCCGCGTCCAGTCCCCGTCGGGGAGCTGCCCGCCGGCCCGCAGGAGCCCCACCAGGATGGGCAGGTCGTACACCGTGCCCGCCTTGCGCCGGTTGGCGGGGGCCAGGTTGACGGTGATGCGGGAGACCGGGAAGGAAAACCCGCAGTTCTTCACCGCCGAGCGCACCCGCTCCCGGGCCTCCTTGACGGCGGCGTCGGGGAGTCCGACGATGTCGAAGTTGGGCAGACCGCCGGACAGGTCGCACTCCGCCGTCACCTCATAGCCGGTCACGCCCTGAAGCCCCAGGGAACGCAGCTTGCACAGCACCCGGATCACCACCCCTTCTTCCCATGCAGGCTTTCTTTTTAAACATAAGAAATGGGTTGCACCAACCGTCCGGCGGCTGATGCAACAAATATTATAATACCTGATTAATCCATGGTTTTCAAGGCGAAAGAGCGCGTATTTTCGTCAAATCAAGAACGAGGGACCAACTTCGCCAAATTGGAAGGACCAATTTTGGGCTCAATGCCGAAATTAAATTCTGGTAAGATAATTGTATTTACATATGTGTTCCGTGGTGATAAGATAAGGAACGAAAAGTGGAGTGGCATCCATTTGAATAAGGAGGAACGATAAACATGGCAAGAAATAAGAAGTCCATGGACGGCAACACCGCCGCAGCGCACGTATCCTATGCGTTTACCGAGGTGGCCGGCATCTACCCCATCACCCCCTCCAGCCCGATGGCCGACAACGTTGACCAGTGGGCCGCTGCGGGCAGAAAGAACATTTTTGGCACTACCGTGAAGGTGGTGGAGATGCAGTCCGAGGCCGGCGCCGCCGGTACTGTGCACGGCTCCCTGAACGCGGGCGCCCTGACCACCACGTACACCGCTTCTCAGGGCCTGCTGCTGATGATCCCCAACATGTATAAGATCGCCGGCGAGCTGCTGCCCTGCGTTTTCCACGTCTCCGCCCGTACCGTGGCCGCCCAGAGCCTGAACATCTTCGGCGACCACTCCGACGTCATGGCCTGCCGCCAGACCGGCTTCGCCATGCTGGCCGAGACCAACCCCCAGGAGGTCATGGACCTGGGCGCCGTCGCCCACCTGGCCGCCATCAAGGGCCGCGTCCCCTTCCTGAACTTCTTTGACGGGTTCCGTACCTCCCACGAGATCCAGAAGATCGAGATCTGGGACTACGACGACCTGAAGGATATGGTGGACATGGACGCCGTCAAGGCCTTCCGCGAGCGGGCCCTGAACCCCGAGCATCCCACCATGCGCGGCTCCCATGAGAACGGCGACATCTTCTTCCAGCACCGCGAGGCCTGCAACAGCTACTACGAGGCGGTCCCCGAGATCGTCGAGGAGTACATGGGCAAGGTCAACGCCAAGCTGGGCACCGACTATCAGCTCTTCAACTACTACGGCGCCGCCGATGCCGACCGCGTCATCATCGCCATGGGCTCCATCTGCGACGTGACCGAGGAAGTCATTGACTACCTGAACGCCCACGGCGAGAAGGTCGGCCTGGTAAAGGTCCGCCTGTACCGGCCCTTCCGCGCCGACAAGCTGCTCTCCGCCATCCCCGCCACCGCCAAGAAGATTGCCGTGCTGGACCGCACCAAGGAGCCCGGCGCCCAGGGTGATCCCCTGTATCTGGACGTGGTGACCGCCTTCGCCAACGCCGGTCGTCAGGCCACCATCATCGGCGGCCGTTACGGCCTGGGTTCCAAGGATACGCCTCCCCGCAGCGTGTTCGCCGTGTATGAGGAGCTGGCCAAGGACGCCCCCAAGAAGGAATTCACCATCGGCATCGTGGACGACGTCACCGGTCTGTCCCTGCCCGAGCACGACTGCCCCAACACCGCCGCGGCCGGCACCATCGAGTGCAAGTTCTGGGGCCTGGGCGGTGACGGTACTGTGGGCGCCAACAAGAACTCCATCAAGATCATCGGCGACCACACCGACAAGTACGTCCAGGCGTACTTCCAGTATGACTCCAAGAAGACCGGCGGCGTGACCATCAGCCACCTGCGCTTCGGCGACAAGCCCATCAAGAGCCCCTACTACATCAACAAGGCCGACTTCGTGGCCTGCCACGTCCCCGCTTACATCATCAAGGCATTCCCCATGGTCCGCGACGTGAAGGACGGCGGTACCTTCCTCATCAACTGCCAGTGGTCGGATGAGGAGATCGACAAGCACATGCCCGCCGTGGCCAAGCGCTACATCGCCGAGCACCACATCAACGTCTACACCATCGACGCCATCGACCTGGCCGCCAAGATCGGCATGGGCAAGCGCACCAACACCATCCTGCAGTCCGCCTTCTTTGCTCTGGCCAACGTGATGCCCCAGGCAGAGGCCATCGGCTACATGAAGGACGCCGCCACCCACTCCTACCTGAAGAAGGGCCAGGACGTGGTGGATATGAACCACAAGGCCATCGACACCGGCGCCACCGCCTTCAAGAAGTTCAATGTTCCTGCCTCCTGGGCCACCGCCGAGGATGTGAAGAAGGAAGAGAGCCTGGAGGGCCGCGCCGAGACCGTGAAGATGGTCCAGGAGATCATGGAGCCTGTGGGCCGCATGGACGGCGACAGCCTGCCCGTCTCCGCCTTCACCAAACACGTGGACGGTACCTTCGAGCAGGGCGCCGCCGCCTATGAGAAGCGCGGCGTGGCCGTGAACGTGCCCGTGTGGGACGAGACCAAGTGCATCCAGTGCAACCAGTGCTCCTACGTCTGCCCCCACGCCACCATTCGTCCCTACGCGCTGACCGAGGAGGAGGCCAAGAACGCCCCCGAGGCCGCCAAGATCGTGGATATCAAGGCCGGCAAGGGCAAGGGCGTCTACAAGTTCTCCCTGGCCGTCAGCCCCCTGGACTGCATGGGCTGCTCCGTCTGCGTCAGCGTCTGCCCCGTGAAGGCGCTGGAGATGGTGCCCCAGGAGTCCCAGGCCGCTCAGCAGCCCGTGTTCGACTACATGGTGGCCAAGGTGGCCGACAAGCCCGACGTGGCCGACACCACCTCCGTTAAGGGCAGCCAGTTTAACCAGCCTCTGCTGGAGTTCTCCGGCTCCTGCGCCGGCTGCGCTGAGACCAGCTACGCCCGCCTGATCACCCAGGTCTGCGGCGACCGGATGTATATCTCCAACGCCACCGGCTGCTCCTCCATCTGGGGCGGTCCCGCCGCGACCTCTCCCTACACCGTCAACAAGTGCGGCCATGGTCCCGCCTGGGCCAACTCCCTGTTCGAGGACAACGCCGAGCACGGCCTGGGTATTTTCTACGGCCAGAAGGCTATTCGTGACCGCCTGGCGGAGCAGACCAAGGCCCTGATCGCCATCGACTACACCGACGACGCCATCAAGGCGGCCGGCCAGGAGTGGCTGGACACCATGGCCGACGGCGCTGCCAACGGCGAGGCGACCAAGAAGTATGTGGCCGCTCTGGAGGCCGTTGTGAAGGCCGACTGCGGCTGCGAGGCCTGCACGCTGGGCCGCGAGATCCTGGCCAGCAAGGAGTACCTGTCCAAGAAGTCCATCTGGATCTTCGGCGGCGACGGCTGGGCCTACGACATCGGCTACGGCGGCCTGGACCACGTCATCGCCTCCGGCGAGGACGTGAACATCATGGTTTTCGACACCGAGGTGTACTCCAACACCGGCGGTCAGGCCTCCAAGTCCACCAACTTCGGCGCTGTCGCTCAGTTCGCCGCGGCTGGCAAGGCCACCGCCAAGAAGTCCCTGGCCGAGATCGCCATGCAGTACGGCTACGTCTACGTGGCTCAGGTGGCCATGGGCGCTAATCCCGCCCAGACCCTGAAGGCCATCAACGAGGCCGAGGCCTATCACGGACCCTCTCTGATCATCGGCTACGCCCCCTGCGAGATGCACTCCATCAAGGGCGGCATGGCCAACTGCCAGAGCGAGATGAAGAAGGCTGTGGACTGCGGTTACTGGAACCTGTTCCGGTTCAACCCCGCTCTGAAGGCCGAGGGCAAGAGCCCCTTCACCCTGGACTCCAAGGCCCCCGCCGGCGGCTATCAGGAGTTCCTGATGAACGAGGCCCGCTACTCCGCCCTGACCCGCTCCTTCCCCGAGCGCGCCAAGGTGCTGTTTGCCGAGTCCGAAGAGTCCGCCAAGGCCCGCTACGAGCATCTGGTCAAGCTCCAGGCTCTGTACGCCTAAGCGGCAAGTCAAGTAAAAAACGGAAGGCCGCCCCGTCGCAAGACGGGGCGGCCTTTTTGAGCTACCGGCCGGAATTCAGGGTGCGATTTCCGGTGGAGCGGGGAACAGTCGATGCGGAGGATGAGGGAATATTGCCGGTGCCCAGACCATAGGGGCCCGCGGGAACCTGCCCCACTCCGGGGACATTGACGGTGGGTACGCTCAGCGGGCCGCCGGTCTGACCCGGTCGCTGGCCGGGCAGATAGAAGGTGACGAATTTGACCGAGAAGATGTCGCAGACCACAAAGGTCTGGGTGAGCTCCTCGTAGAGGGTCAGATAGCTGCGGCCCACACTGTAGAGGATGCCCTCCTTCTGCGTCATGGCCTGGGTGCCCACCAGAAACTCGCAGACCACAAAGTTGCCCAGGTTGTCGGACAGAATCTGCTGCATGGAGCCGCGCATGGCGTCGGTGTTGAAGTTCTCATCCGGCGGCGTCACCAGCCCACCGTTTTCATTGGCGCGGTTGAGGGCGATGTCCCGCATACCATCGGGATAAAATTGATTCATAGACACATTCTCCTCCTGTTATGTATCGGCGTAAGCCTCGGTGGGATTGTAAAAACAGTGGTTGCCGATGCGCACCACAAACTCCCCCACCCGGGAGGGAAAGTTCGGGCGGCAGCTTGGGACAAAGGGATTGAAGTACCACAGGGCAAAGCCTAGGTTGGTCAGCCGGTTTCCCGCTATGGCCCAGTTGGCGATGTCGTAGTGGATCTCCTCCACCGACATGTTGTAGATGTTTTGGGCATTGTACTGTCCCCGAATGGTCTCCCGGGCGCAGTCGAACTGGCCGGGCTGGTAGATGACGGCCCGGATGGTGGGCTCCAGCCGCCCGTATTCGCCGTAGCTCACGTTGACCCGGTTCATCACCACGCAGGCCACCGCTTTCATGCCCTGTTCGCCCTCGCCTCCGGCCTCGCACTGGATGATGCGGGCCAAAAGTTCCAGATCTGTCATAGGGTCGCCTCCTGGAAAGGATAATCTAAGCCGGCAGTGTACTGTCCTCCAGCGGTTTCGCCTCCTGCTCCGCCGCCGCGCTGTCGCCGGAGCAGCACGCCACGAAATCCAGGTCCATCAGCCGCAGGATACCCGCCAGGAGCACAAAGAGGGAGGCCCACAGGTTGACTGTGGCGGAGCGCCGGGCCACGCAGTCGTCCCCCTGCTCCGCCTGCTGCCAGGCGTTGAGCGCCAGGCACAGAAAGAAGCCAAGGGAGCCCACCACCATGGCGGAGGCTCTCCGCTTGATGGGATAGACGTCAGGCAGGCCGGCGGCGGCCTTGGTATCTCCCAATATCGTGAGGCAGAGCCCCCGACGCTGGATGACCACGGTGTAAAAAGACAGCAGCACCGACGCGATGAGGATGAGCAGGAAACCCAGCGACTGGTCCACGATCCCCAACTGCTGCCGCAGGGTATCCTCCTCCATGGCACGCCGTCTCCCTTCACCCGATTCCTGTTATCATTCTATCCAGATTGGGCGATGGGGTGCATCTTTTCGGCAAAAACAAAAAAACCAGCGTCCCGGCTTGAGCCGGGACGCTGGTTTTTTCAATGCATAGACGGGGCAGCTCAGTCCTGCCGCCAGACCTTCTGGAGGCCGCGCCAGTAAGTGCGGTCCCGCTCGTTCAAGGGCCGCAGAACCCGGCAGGGGACGCCCGCCGCCAGAACGCCGGAGGGAATATCGCGGGTGACCATCGCACCGGCGGCGATCACCGCGCCCGCCCCAATGGTGACGCCGGGGAGGACTACCACGCCGCCGCCCAGCCAGACGTCGTCGCCAATGGTGATGGGACCGCCGTTTTCCAGTCCGCCGGCCCGGACCTCCGGGTCCAGGGGGTGCCCCGCGCCGTAGAGCCCCACCCGGGGACCAAACAGCACCCGGTCGCCGATGGTGACCGGACATACATCCAGGATGATGCAGTCGTAGTTGGCGTAAAAATCCCGCCCCACCGTGATGTTGCCGCCGTAGTCACAGCGGAAGGGGGGCTCGAGGAAGGCGTTCTCCCCCACGCCGCCCAGCAGCGCCTCCAGCAGGCGGCGGCGCTCCTCCGGCTGGTCCTCGGCGGTCTGGTTGTAAAGCCGGGTCAGCCGCCGCGCCTCCTGCCGCAGCCGGAAAAGCTCCGGGTCGGCGGCGGAGTAGAGCCCGCCGGACAGCATGCGCTCCCGCTGGGTCATACGCTCACTCCCTTGTCCCGCCGAATTCGGTGAGGGTCAAGGCCTTGTTCTTGTCCGCCACCCAGTTGATGGACCACTGGGAGGCGAAGAGCAGAAGCTGACGTCCCTTATAATCCTCCACCAGCTTCACGTCGGTGCCCAGAATCAGGTCCTCCTCCTTCAGCGGCTCGTCCCCGTCGTGGTCGATCCAGCGCAGGTACTCGTAGGGCAGGCCCTCCATATAGAGGTCCACGCCGTACTCGTTTTTCAGCCGGTACTCCAGCACGTCGAACTGCAGGGTGCCCACCACGCCCACGATGACCTCCTCCATGCCGGTGTAGGGGGTCTTGAAGATCTGGATGGCGCCCTCCTGGGCGATCTGCTCCATCCCCTTGAGGAACTGCTTGCGTTTCATGGTGTCCAGCGGCCGCACCCGGCGGAAGTGCTCCGGGGCGAAGGTGGGGATGGGGTCGAAGCGAAACTTCCGGCCCGGGGCGCACAGGGTATCTCCGATGGAGAAGATGCCCGGGTCGAACACGCCGATGATATCCCCGGCGTAGGCCTCTTCGATGATCTCCCGCTCGGCGGCCATGAGCTGCTGGGGCCGGGAGAGCTTGAGCTTTTTGCCGCCCTGGACGTGATAGACCTCCTTGTCGGCGTCGAACCGGCCGGAGACCAAGCGCATGAAGGCGATGCGGTCCCGGTGGGCCTTGTTCATATTGGCCTGAATCTTGAACACAAAGGCGGAGAAATCGTCGTCCGTGGAGTCCACCAACTGCTCGCCCGCCGTGCGGGGCAGGGGCGGCGTGGTCATGCGCAGGAAGTCCTCCAAAAAGGGCTCCACGCCAAAGTTCGTGAGAGCGGAGCCGAAGAACACGGGGGAGAGCTTGCCGTGGCGCACCCGGTCCATGTCAAACTCACAGGAGGCGCCGTCTAAGAGCTCAACATCGTCGGAGAGCTGGCTGCGGAACTTGGCGCCGATGAGACCGTCCAGCCCCGGGTCGTCCAAGCCCACCTCCACCGCCGTGGCCTGCCGGGCCCCGCCGTTGGAGGTAAAGTGGATGATCTCCCGCTTGTTCCGGTCGTAGACGCCCTGGAACTCCTTGCCGCAGCCGATGGGCCAGTTGACAGCGTAGGTGTCGATGCCCAGCTCCTTTTCGATCTCCTCGCACAGCTCGAAGGGGTCCCGGGCCTCCCGGTCCATCTTGTTGATGAAGGTGAAGATGGGGATGTCCCGCATGACGCAGACCTTGAAGAGCTTCCGGGTCTGGGCCTCCACGCCCTTGGCCGCGTCGATGACCATGACGGCGGAGTCGGCGGCCATGAGGGTGCGGTAAGTGTCCTCGGAGAAGTCCTGGTGGCCGGGGGTGTCCAGGATGTTGATGCAGTACCCCTCGTACTGGAACTGCATCACCGAGGAGGTGACCGAGATGCCGCGCTGCTTTTCGATCTCCATCCAGTCGGAGGTGGCGGCGCGGGCGTTCTTCTTGCCCTTGACCACGCCGGCCTGGGCGATGGCCCCGCCGTAGAGCAGGAATTTTTCGGTCAGAGTGGTCTTACCAGCGTCGGGGTGGGAGATGATGGCAAAGGTCCTGCGCCGGGAGATTTCGGATTCATATTTGGACAAAGGGTTTCCCTCCATTTAGATTCAATTCAGTCAGCTACAGACGCACGTTACATCGGGTAAACCCTCCAAACAGCAGAAAAGTTGGACAAAAAATTATATCATGCGCCGCAGGAGAATGCAAGGGGGACGGAGAGGTGCAACCCCGCACCGAAGGACCCGGAAGGGGTGAGGAGGGGAGCAAATTGAAACTGACACAGCATTTTCTGACCCAAAACGACTGCTATCAGGCGGGGCGGACCATCGTACCCAGGGGGATCATGGTCCACTCCACCGGGGTGGCCCAGCCCGACGTGGAGGTCTTTCTCAAAAGCTGGGACCGACCGGGCGTGAACGCCTGCGTCCACGCCTTCGTCCATACCGGCGGTGTGGTGCAGACTCTGCCCTGGGACCGGCGGGGCTGGCACGCGGGCACGCCCCGGGCCGGGGGGACCTCGGCCAACAACACCCACATCAGCTTTGAGATCTTGGAGCCCGCGGGGCATACCTACCGGGGCGGTACCATGGTGGGCTACGACGCGGAGCGGAACGCCGGCTATTTTGCCGCCGTCTATCGCAATGCGGTAGAGCTGTGCGCCATGCTGTGCAGGCGGTACGGCCTGGACCCCATGGAGGACATCCTGGACCATTCCGAGGGGTATGCCAGGGGGATCGCCAGCAACCACGGCGACGTGGCCCACTGGTTTCCCAGACATGGCAAGCATATGGACGATTTGCGCGGCGACGTGCGGGCGGCGCTGCGGGGAGAGGGGGAGGAATCCATGACACAGGAGCAATTTGATACCATGTTTGCCAGGGCCATGGCGGAGTATACCGCCCGGGCGGAGAAGGAGTCCGCCAGCGGCTGGGCCAGGGACGCGTGGGAGCGGGCGGAGGCCCGGGGCGTGTTCGACGGTACCAAGCCCCGCGCCGCCCTGACCCGGGAGCAGGCCGCCCTGGCGCTGGAGCGGCTGGGGCTGCTGGAGTGACAGGGGGTTTCGCTTTCGTGCACCAGAATATGGAATAGACGGCTTCTGACCTGCACATGCTAAGGGTCCAGATCACCAAAAGGAGCGAAACGCCATGTCCACCTTGGAAGAGCTGTACCGCACCCTGCTGAAATCCGCCGTCACCGGCAATGGTGTGCCCGACCCGGAGGGAGCGGACCCCGGGGAGCTGGACTGCCTGCTCCACCCCGAGGCGCACCCGCCGGTGTGGCGGACCGGCCGGTGTACCTGTGGGGAGGGGGAGACCCACTGCGCCGCCGCCTGCCTGTTCGACGCCATCGTCCGGGATGAGAAGGGGGAGCTGACCGTGGACCCGGACCGCTGCGCCGGGTGCGCGGCCTGCATCGCGGCCTGCCGCTCGGGCCGCCTCACCGCCAGCCGGGACGTGCTCCCCGCCCTGGACGCCCTCAAGCACGCCACGGGACCGGCCTACGCCCTCATCGCCCCGGCCTTCCTGGGCCAGTTTTCCGCCGAGGTGACACCGGGCAGGCTCCGCTCCGCTTTCAAGGCCCTGGGCTTCTCCGGTATGGTGGAAGTGGCGCTGTTTGCCGATGTGCTCACCCTGAAGGAGGCGCTGGAGTTCGACCGCAACGTCTGCACAGAGGCGGATTTTCAGCTCACGAGCTGCTGCTGTCCCCTGTGGATCGCCATGATCCGGAAGGTGTACCATCAGCTCATGCCCCATGTCCCCGGGGCAGTCTCCCCTATGATCGCCGCCGGACGCACGGTGAAACACCTCCACCCCGACGCGCTGACGGTCTTTGTGGGGCCCTGCCTGGCCAAGAAGGCGGAGGCCCGGGAGCCGGACCTGCGGGGGGCGGTGGACTATGTGCTGACCTTTCAGGAGATGCAGGACATTTTTGACGCAGCGGGTATGGATCCCGCCGCGATGGAGGAGGCCGAGCGGGACCACTCCTCCCGAGCGGGGCGGATCTACGCCCGGACGGGGGGCGTCAGCGAGGCGGTGCGGGCCACCGTGGAGCGGCTCCGCCCGGATCGGAGCATCCAGGTGCGTACCCGGCAGGCCGACGGCGTGCCCGCCTGCCGGGCCATGATGGAGGAGCTCCGGAAGGGGGAGCGCAGCGCCAACTTCTTCGAGGGTATGGGCTGCGTGGGCGGCTGCGTCGGGGGACCCAGGGCCGTCCTGGACCGGGAGACGGGCCGAAAAAACGTGGACCGCTACGGGCAGGCGGCGGAATACCCCACCCCGCTGGACAACCCCTATGTGCCGGAGCTGCTCCGCCGCCTGGGATTCGAGACGGTGGACGCCTTTTTGGAGGAGAGCGACCTGTTTCTCCGCCGGTTCTGATCCGTCGCCCGTCCCGACGTCGGCCCCCGCCTTGCAATCCATCTGCAAATACCCTATAATGAGTTGCAACACGCGAGGAAGGATGTTGGCCGGTCGAAAGGCCGCGATGGGAGGCTCGACAAATGAAGAAACACACCGCATGGATCGCGGCTCTGCTCTGCCTGTTGGCGCTGGCCGGGTGCAGGGCCGCCCCCGACTCCGGTTCCGAAGGGAGCAAAACCGCGTCCATTCCATTTCAGGAGGATCAACTCTATGCCGTGGCATATCTGGGGTATGGGGAGATCAACGATCTCGCCTTCTACACCGAGAACTATCTGGACGACGTGAATCTACCGGTCCATTACCTGTCAAAGGGAGACTACTATCTGATCATACCGAGGTATGCGGACATGGAGGTGCGTCTGTACCGAAACGACATCGAGACGATGGGGACTACCCTGATCTATGAGGAGATGGCGTGCCGGCCATTCATCCTCCAGTGTAATATCAGCGATATTTTCACGGATGCGACGATCTGCTTAACCAGGGAAACGGAAACGGTGGAATTCTCGCCGTACATTTCCCTGGAGGATGGAAGCGTTCAGGTGGGAGACCGGGGCGTCGATATCACAAAATAGCGGGGAGCAGCAGGGCCTCCGAGCCCGGTTGACGGGCGGATGAAACTTGTGTTATTCTGAACAGGAACGTCAGAGATTCGCGCAATTGCAGAGAAAGGAACGACACATGACACACGACCGCACGCACTTCCGGCGCATCCCCGCCCTGCTTCTCCTGTTCGCCCTGCTCCTCCCCGCGGCCGTCCCCGCCCTGGCTGCCGGGCCCGAGGGACCCGGCGCCCTCAGCCAGGCGGGAGCGGACTTTCTCAAGGCCCGGGAGAGCTTTTCCGAGACCCCCTACACCGACGGGACCAACTGGTACGTGGGCTACGGCACCCAGTGTCAGGCCGGGGCCTATGCCGAAGGCATCACTGAAGAGGAGGCCGACCGGCTGCTGCGGGAGGCGGCCGCCGTCTGCGCGGCGGCGGTGGCGGACTTTCTGGAGGAGCACGGCCGGACGGTGGGCCAGAGCCAGTTCGACGCCCTGGTCAGCTTCACCTACAGCCTGGGCACCGGCTGGCTGTCCGGCAGCTCCGATCTGGCGGAGTTGCTGGCGGGGCCGGGGGATACATACGACACGCTGGAGACCGTCAATGCCTTCGGCGTCTGGTGCCACGCCGGGGGACAGGTGGTAAAAGGCCTGGCCCGGCGGCGCATGGAGGAGGCCGCCCTGTTCCTCTGGGGGGACTACAGCGGACAGGCGGCCGGGAACTTCACCTATCTGGTCTTTGACCCAGGCGAGGGAGAGATGGCCAGCGACGTGATGTTTTACCAGGCTGGCCAGCCCTACGGTGCCTTCCCCGACGCCCGGCGGGAGGGCTATGCCCTGGAGGGCTGGCGCAGGCCGGAGGGGGGCGCTCTGCTGGCCGGCATGCCCGCGGGGGAGAGCGGGACGGTGGAGGCCCTGTGGCGGAAGCTCGGCCCGGCCGAGAGCCCCTACCCCGACTTGGATGCCGGGGCATGGTATTACGACTATGTGTGTGCCCTCAGCGGGCAGGGCATCGTCTCCGGCTATCCGGACGGCACCTTCGACCCATCCGGCTCGGTGACCCTGGGGGAGGCCCTCAAGCTGGTGCTGCTGGCGGCGGGATATGAGGAGCAGGCTCCCGCCGGGGGGCACTGGAGCAGCGGCTATGCCGCCCTGGCCCGGACCGAGGGACTGCTCACCGCCGGGGAGCTGGCCGAGCTGGACGGGGCAGTCAGCCGCCTGACGGTGGCTCGGCTGACCGCCGGGGCCCTGGGGCTGGCCCCCGCTTCGGGCCCGTCCCCCTTTGCCGACGCTGACGACGCTTCGGTGACGGCCCTGTACGAATGGGGGATTCTGGAGGGCAGCCAGGAGAACGGCCGGCGCCTTTACAAGCCTGCCGACGGCATCAGCCGGGCGGAGCTCAGCGCGCTGATCTGGCGGGTGAACTGCCTGCGGGCCGGGGAGACCGGCAAGGCCCAGATCACCTACGGCGCCTATACGGTGGACGTGCTGGAGGGCGTGCCTGTCAACGGCTATGACCCGGCGGCCTTCCGCCGGAAGGGCAGCGTGATGGAGTATGCCGCCGGGGAGACCCGCCTGGGCGTGGACGTGTCCTCCTACCAGGGCGACATCGACTGGGCCAGGGTCAAGGCCGACGGCGTGGATTTTGCCATCCTCCGGGTGGGCGGGCGCGGCTATACCGAGGGCGGTCTCTACGCCGATACGAAGTTCGAACAGAACCTCCAGGGGGCCCTGGACGCCGGCCTGGAGGTGGGGGTGTACTTCTTCTCCCAGGCCATTACGGTGGAGGAGGCCGAGGAGGAGGCCCGGTTCGTGCTGGACAAGATCCGGGGCTATGCGCTGACCGGCCCCGTGGTTTTTGATTGGGAGGCGCTGGGGAAGAGCGAGGCCCGGACCTACGGTCTGGACACCGATACCCTGTGCCGGTGCGCCCTGGCCTTCTGTGAGCTGGTGGAGGAGGCGGGCTACACCCCCATGATCTACCTCACCTCCTACGCGGGCTATGTCAAGTACGACCTAAGCCGCGTGATGGATTACCCTTTCTGGTTTGCCGAGTATGACAAGGCGGCGCCCACCTTTTACTACCACTTCCAGATGTGGCAGTATACCTCCAAGGGAAGTGTGGACGGCATCCAGGGGAATGTGGATATGAATCTCTGGTTCGGCGCGTAGCGCGCCTGCATGGCAAAAGGCCCTGGGGTCCTATGGCCCCAGAGCCTTTTGTCATGGGTTTACGCAACCTTAATGGGGGCAGGGCAGTCCAAACGATATCCTTACCCGCTTTGCACTCTACTCGGAACGTGAAAAGACAAAGGAGGAATCGCAGTGGAGATCGTATTGGGCTGCATCGGGGTTCTGACGGTGCAGAACTTCGTTTGGCTGCCAGTGGTATCGCGGTACGTGGTGCCTGATTCGGGGGTTGACCCGGGCCAGGGCAGAGGGCAACTTCTGGCAGTAAAGGCTGCCACCCAGGCGCCGGAGGAGGTCTCCAGAATCACATACCAGACGATGGACATCTGCACCAGGGGGGAGCCGAACAGAGTGATGCACTGACTGACCAGAAACAGGAGCGCCCTACGCCTCCAGTGGGAGGACGGCCGAATCACCCGTCCTGTTTGGCCTTCACGGCCCGCAGCTCGATGTATCCGCGCTCTCCCCGTGGCTCAAGCTGGATGCGGGGGCTGGACGGGTCCCACACCCGGCCAATGACCGTAGGATCATAGCGGTCCATGGCCTGCCGGACGGCGGAGATGGCCTGGCAGTAGTCCTCCTCCCGGAAGGGTTCGCCCTGGAACATCAGATAGTCCGCGGCGGGCAGGCGTATGACGTCAAAGCCCTCCGGCACCGGCCCTTCATAGTCGGCGGCCGCCTCCACGCCCTGCACGTAGGTGGAGGTGCCGGGGGTTTTGTAGGCATCCGGCAGCCACAGACAGACCGGCTCGCCGCACAGGGAATCCATGCTGGCCAGCAGCCCCCATACGTCGCACCCCACCTCCTCGCAGTAGGGGAAATAGTCCTCCGCCTGGACGCCGCGCTTGACGATCACCTTGCGCTCCGGCTTGTGGATGATTTGAAGAAAAACGCTTTGTATCGGTTCCATGTCGATTGACTCCTTTCGCAATGCCCGAAATTTGACGCCGTAGGGGATGAAGAGAGGGATGGGAACGGGCTGCCTGGCGTAAGCGCCGGGGTTGCAGCCGAACTCCCGCAGGAAGGCCCGCTGATAGCCGTCCACGCTGCCGAAGCCCAGGTCGTAGGCCACGTCGATCACCCGGCAGTTCTCCCGTTTCAGGCGCAGCGCCGACTGGGAAAGCCGCAGGCGCCGGATGTAGTCGGCGGGCGTAAGGCCGGTATGCTGGTGGAACAGGCGGTAGGAGTGCCACGGAGAGAAGCGGGACACCCGCGCCAGGTCGGCTGTGGTGATGGCCTCGTCCATATGGGTCTCGATGTACTCCTGCATCCGCTGTACGGCCAGGATCTGTTCCGTCATCCTCTCACCACCTCCAGGGTATGGCTATTCTACAGCATCCCGCGCAGGAAGGCTCGACGTTTCTTGCCAAACGCACGGCGGGTTTCGCCATTCTTGCGCAAATTGCCGGGGCAGCTAATTTAGCTGCCCCGGCAATTTCTTCTTTTCCTTGGGCGGAAAGGTCCGGTCGAAGGCGTCCACATCGGCGTCCGCCACCCGGTAGCCCTCCGGGTCCCGGTAGGTGCCGGTGACGCCTGTCAGGAATCCGGGCCGCAGCTCCTTGACCAGGAAGAAGGGCGCCTCCTCCCCACGGGGAAGGCCGGCATAGTAGATGCCCCTGGAATGACCGCCGGCAAAGCCGAAGCGGGCATAATAGCCCGGATCGCCGGTAATGGCTACGGCTCCACAGCCCAGCGCCTGCGCCTTCTCCAGGGTAAAGCGGATCAGCTTGCTGCCCAGCCCACGGCCCTGGCGCTCCGGATGGACGCTGACCGGACCGAAGACCAGAATGGGGATGGTCCGCCCGTCGTCAGCCGCGATCTCGGCGCGGCTGTACATAATATGGGCGGCAATCTGTCCGTCCTCCTCCAGCACGCAGTCCAGTTCACGCACAAATTCCGGACGGCTGCGGAATTGGTGCAGGACATAGTGCTCCGAGCATCCGGGACGGTACTTGTTCCAAAATGCCTCCCGGGTCAGGCGCTCTACCGCGGAAAAGTCGCGGGGCTCCTCCAGACGGATGTTCATGGCGTCCCTCCTACAGTCCCGAGGCAGCCGTCTCCGCCCATAAGCGCGGTCATCTCCTCGATGCGCTCCAGGGGGAAGGGGGGCTGCCCCAGGGGCTTCATGGCGATGCTCATCAGCTTCATGGGGTTGTCGTCGGCGGCCACCCGGTTGGACGAGAGGGCGCCGCAGCGGCGGCAGCGGTGGATGACGGCCCACTCGCCCCCCCTGCGGACCCAGACGGCCACGGGGTCCATGATGCCGCCGCAGTCGGAGGCCCGATCTCCGGGCTCCACGTCCACATGGAGGCTGGAAAGGCAGTTGGGACAGTGGTTGCGGTGGTCGCTGCCCGCCCCGGCGGGGGTCACGGGCCGCCCGCAGACCTTGCAGGGAAAGCCTTCGCGGCAGGGGTGAGTCTTATAGTAACCGGTCTCGTATTGCTTGCGCTTGTGTTCACGGTTCATGGTGATGATCCTCCAAAAAGTGATTTGAGTTCCTTTTGGGAGGATTGCGGAGAGAGTCAGTCGCAAACCTCCCGGCTTGCCACACGCTCCAAATCACAGTAGAAATAATTCAAAAACATACTCCTTTGTTTCGTTGATTCAGCCGCCGCGCGGCGGCGCTGCCGCCTCCGCGCCTCTTCAGCATACCGCAGAATTCCTCCGGATGCAAGTGGAAAATGCTCGTGCCGCCCTTACCGCTCCAGCGCGCGGATCAGATTGACCATCTCGATGGCCCCCTGCGCGCACTCGGCGCCCTTATTTCCGGCCTTAGTACCGGCGCGCTCGATGGCCTGCTCGATGGTGTCGGTGGTGAGCACCCCGAACAGCACGGGGACCCCGCTGCTCAGGGAGGCCTGGGCAAGGCCCTTGGAGACCTCGCTGCACACGTAGTCATAGTGGCTGGTGGAGCCCCGGATGACGGCGCCCAGGGCGATGACGGCGTCGTACTTGCCGCTCTGGGCCAGCTTGGAGGCGATCAGCGGGATCTCAAAGGCGCCCGGCACCCAGGCCACTGAGATGTCCGCAGCGTCCACGCCGTGGCGCAGCAGGGCGTCCTCGCAGCCGCTGAGCAGCTTGGAGACGATGAATTCGTTGAACCGGGCGCACACCACGCCCACCTTGATGCCTTCGGATACCAGCTTGCCTTCGTAGATGTTCATGTGTTTTTCCTCCTGCGTTTAATAATTCAGAATGTGGCCCATGCGGTGCTGCTTGGTCTGCAGATAGAACAGGTCGTCCTGGGTGGCCTCCATCTGGATGGGGACCCGCTCCACGATCTCCAGTCCGTAGTCGGCAAGCTGATAGACCTTGTCCGGGTTGTTGGTCAGCAGCCGCAGGGTCCTGGCCCCCAGATCGTGGAGGATCTGGGCCCCGATGAAGTATTCCCGCAGGTCTCCGGCGAAGCCCAGGGCCAGATTGGCCTCCAGGGTGTCCAGACCCTGGTCCTGGAGGGCGTAGGCCTTCAGCTTGTTCAGCAGCCCGATGCCCCGGCCCTCCTGCCGCATGTAGAGCAGCACGCCCCGGCCCTCCTGCTGAATCTGGGTCATGGCGGCGGCGAGCTGCTCCCCGCAGTCGCACCGCCGGGAGCCGAAGGTGTCCCCGGTGAGGCACTCGGAGTGGACCCGGCACAGGAGGTTCTCTCCGTCCCCGATCTCCCCCTTGACCAGAGCCACATGGTGCTCGCCGTTGAGCCTGTTGCGGTAGCCGCAGGCGGTAAAGTCGCCGTACTTGGTGGGAAGCCGGGTGACGGCCACCTGCTCCACCAGCTTCTCGTGGCGCTTGCGATAGCTCTGCAGATCCCGGATGGTGATGAACTTCAGCCCCCACTCCGCCGCCTTCTGCTGCAGCTCGGAGGCGCGCATCATGGTGCCGTTCTCCCGCATGATCTCGCAGCACAGCCCGCACTCCTTCAGCCCGGCCAGCCGGCACAGGTCCACCGTGGCCTCGGTGTGGCCGCTGCGCTCCAGCACGCCGTGAGGCTTGGCCAGCAGAGGGAACATGTGGCCGGGGCGGCGGAAATCCTCCGGCCGGGCGTCCTCCTCCACGCACTTCAGGGCGGTGACCGACCGCTCGGCGGCGGAGATGCCGGTGGTGGTGGAGACGTGGTCGATGGAGACAGTAAAGGCGGTTTCGTGGTTGTCGGTGTTGTGAGAGACCATCTGGGGAAACTGCAGCTTCTGGATGTACGCCGCCGACATGGGCATGCAGATGAGCCCCTTGGCGTGGGTGGCCATGAAGTTGACGTTCTCCGTGGTGGCGAACTGGGCGGCGCAGATGAGGTCCCCCTCATTCTCCCGGTCCGGGTCGTCGGTGACCAGGATCAGACGCCCCTGCCGGAGCTCCTCCAGGGCCTCTTCAATGGTGTTGTACGGAAACATGACGGTTCCTCCTTAGAATCCATTTCGGGCTAAAAAGTCCAGGGTGATGCCGCCGGTAGGCGGGTCCGTTTCGGTCTCTGGCCGGGGTAGCAGCAGCTTTTCCACATATTTACCGATCACGTCCGTCTCTAGATTGACCACGTCGCCGGGGCGCTTGCGCCCCAGCACGGTGACGGCGGCGGTGTGGGGGATGAGGGAGACGGAGAAGCGGTCCGCCTCCACCCGGGCCACCGTCAGACTGACGCCGTCCATGGTGATGGAGCCCTTCTCTACCACGTACCGCAGCAGGGAAGGGGCGGCCTCCACCGTGTACCACACGGCGTTGTCGTCCCGACGGAGGGCGGCCAGGCGGCCGGTGCCGTCGATATGACCAGAGACGATGTGCCCCCCGAAGCGGCCCCCCGCCGCCATGGCCCGCTCCAGGTTCACCCGGCTGCCGACGGTCAGGTCCCCCAGGGAGGAGCGGTCCAGGGTCTCGTGCATGACGTCGGCGGTGAAGCCTGTGTCATCCAGACCGGAGGCGGTCAGGCAGACGCCGTTCACCGCCACGCTGTCCCCCAGCTTCAGGTCGGAGAGCACCGCCGCCGCGCCGATGGAGAGCACCGCCGAGCGGGCCCCCCGCCGGATGGCGCGGATTACGCCCATCTCCTCAACGATTCCCGTAAACAGGGCCGTCCACCTCGCTTTCCCATAAAAAATCTTCCCCGACGGGGGTAACGACGGTGTTTTTCAGCCGTACGGCCTGGGCGGGGAGGGCTGCGCCCCGCCCCATCACCGGAGACGGGGCCTCCGCCCCGCCGAAGAGCTTGGGGGCGATGTACGCCTGGACCTTCTGGACGATTCCAGCCTCCAGCGCCGACCAGTTCAGCGTACCGCCGCCCTCCAGCAGCACGCTGTCGATGTCCGCGGCGCCCAGCCGCTCCATCAGGACGTCCAGGTCCACATGGCCGTCCCGGGCGGGGAGGACCCAGACCCGGCATCCGGCGGCCTCGTAAGGGGCGCGCCGGGCCGCGTCCCCGCAGGCGGTGGCCAGGATGGTGGGAACGGCCCGGGCCGTTTGAACGATCCGGCTGGTCAGGGGGGCGCGCAGCCGCGTATCGCAAATCACCCGCAGGGGATTTTTGCCTCCCTCCATCCGGCAGGTGAGCAGGGGATCGTCCGCCAGCACGGTACCCACCCCCGCCAGAATGGCGGTGCAGCGGTGCCGGTCCTGATGGACCCGCCGCCGGGCGGCCTCCCCAGTGATCCACTGGGAGGCCCCGGTGCGGGTGGCGATCTTTCCGTCCAGGGTCATGGCATATTTCATGACCACATAGGGCCGCCCGGTCCGAATAAAGTGGAAAAACACCTGGTTCAGGGCCTGGCACTCGGCCTCCAGCACGCCGGTCTCCACCGCCACGCCGTTTTTCCGCAGGAGCTCCAGTCCCTTGCCCGCCACCAGGGGATTGGGGTCGCCGGAGCCGACCACCACCCGGGCGATCCCGGACGCCAGGATCGCCTCGGTGCAGGGGGGCTGCCGGCCGTGATGGCAGCAGGGCTCCAGCGTCACGTACAGAACCGCCCCCCGGGGGGATTCCGTGCAGTTTTGCAGGGCGTGGCGCTCGGCGTGGAGGGCGCCGCACCGGGCATGCCAGCCCTGGCCGATGATCCGGCCCTCCTTGACGATGACGGCGCCCACCATCGGGTTGGGGGCCGTCCAGCCCTGGCCCCGCTGTGCCAGCTCCAGGGCCAGACGCATATAGTCGCTGTCCTTCATGGTCCGCCTCCAAGCAATAAAAAATGCCTTGAACGGATGGTTCAAGGCACGACGGGACCACGGAAACACCCCGCCCATGGAAAGAAAAAACTCCGGAATGCAGCCATTCCAGAGCAAATCCATGCGCGCAGGCGTGATAACTCCTGCGGTACACGATCTTCTTTCATCCCGACTGTACGGTCGGCTTCGGAATTTCACCGAATCATGCCTTGCGGCTCGTGGGCTATACCACCGGTGGGGAACTGCGCCCCGCCCTGAAGATCCTGATTCAATTAAGTGTATTATAGGCGCATACGTCCCGGTTGTCAAGCCCGGGTTTGGGACGGCTCAGGACCACGGGCGGCCGCTGCCCTTCCGGGCGAGCTGAGGCGGTCGGCCCCGGCAGAGACGCGGTTACAGAACGTGGATGGATGCGGCAGTTCTTTCCATTCGGCAAAGATTCTTGAGTTTTCCAGGTCCTCCTACTATAATAAAATTAGTCTGCGCACATCCGGTCTGGAGGCAGCCCACAGTTTGCCGCCCAGAACGTGTTACAACCAACAGGTGTCATTCAAGGAGGGAGGACGGCATGAACGAGGAGGCATTGGATCTTACCGTAGGTGTTGACGGGATCAAAGATGGCTACCGGGCAATTCTTGACACCATTTTTTGCAGCATTCTTGTGTTTGACGGCAGGGGACAACTGATCCACTGCAACTGCGCCGCCCGGAATTTTTTCCATGGACTGGGCATTGACCCGGAGCGCGCGTACTTTACCCGTTTTGAGGCCTTTTCCGAGCCGATGGCAGAGCGGGTGGACCTCATCAGCGGGAAGGGCCGCTACATCATCGAGCTGGAGGGGAGGCAGGTGGTCTGCAACGTCCACCCGTGGGTGATCGACGGGGTCCGGCGGGGCACCATTTTTATCCTGCACGAATCCATGCACTCCAACTGCATCATGCAGGAGCTGGACGTGACCAACAGCCTGCTTCAGGAGATCAATATCTTCGTAGAGTCCTCTCACGACGGCATTTTGGTCACCGACAGCCAAGGCGTCGTTATCCGGGTCAACGCCGCTTTTGAGCGGGCCTTTTCGGTCCTCCGGCGGGAGGTCATTGGCCGGAACGTCACGGAGCTCATCGCCGAGGGCCTGTACCTGGATTCGGCGGCCCTCAAGGTCCTAGAGACCAGGGAGACCGCCACCGTGGTCCTGGAGCAGAAGGGGAAACGGCTCATTGCCACCGGTACCCCCGCCTTCGACATCTGCGGCAGCTTCACCTCCGTGGTGGTAAACATTCGGGACATCACCGAGCTAAACGACCTGCAAAGCCGTCTGGAGCACCAGCGCATGGTGGCGGAGGGCTACATACGGGAGCTGACCTTCATCCAGAGCCAGAATGCCCCCGGTGCGGATTTCGTGGTCCACAGCAAGGAAATGCAGCATATCATGGACACCATCAAGACCATCTCCCAGGTAGATTCCACGCTGCTCATCACCGGAGAGTCGGGCACCGGTAAGGAAGTCATTGTCAACCAGGTCCACCGCTCCAGCAACCGCCGGGACAAGCCCATCATCAAGATCAACTGCGGGGCCATCCCCGCGTCCCTGTTTGAGTCAGAGCTGTTCGGGTATGAGGACGGGGCCTTTACCGGCGCCCGCCGCCGGGGGAAAGCCGGCTTTTTTGAGCTGGCCAACGAGGGCACCCTGTTCCTGGACGAGATCGGAGAGCTGGATCTGGACCTGCAGGTCAAGCTACTGCGGGTCATCCAGGAGGGAGAGGTCACCCGGATCGGCGGCACCAAGACGCTTCATGTGGACGTGCGCATCATTGCAGCCACCAACCGGGACCTCTGGCAGCAGGTCCAGGAGGGCAAATTCCGGCAGGACCTCTATTACCGGCTCAACGTGATCAACATCGAGGTGCCGCCCCTGCGGGAGCGGCGGGACGATGTCATCCCCCTGGCCGTCCACTTTATCGAGAAGTACAACCAAAAGTACAGCAAGCACAAGGAGCTGTCCATGGAGTTGGGCAAGATCCTGCGCTCCCTGGACTGGCTGGGCAATATCCGCGAGCTGGAAAACCTGATCGAAAACATGGTGGTGCTGGTCCAGCGGGACGTGCTCTACCCGGAGGACCTGCCGCCCCGCTACCGGCAGTCCGGCGCCGAGGTCAGCCCCTGCCAGGTCACGGTCCACGGCATCATGCCGCTGAAGGAGGCCATCCAGCAGGTGGAGAGTCAGCTCCTCTGCCACGCCCAGGAAAAATACACCACCACCCGGGAGATCGCCAAGGTCCTCGGCGTGGACCAATCCACCGTCTCCCGCAAGATGGGAACGCTCCTGCATCGCTGATGCGTTTGCGCATACCCTGTCAAAAGCCCTGAATATCCGCACCTTTTTCTTCCATATGGCCCGTTCCCTGATGCAGAAATGCATAATCAGGGAACGGGCTTTTTTTGGACACCCCTTGCAAACAGGGACTTTTTCCGGTTTTTAAACTTGGCACGGGGGTTGCTTATCTTTATGGGCAGAGAACAGAACCCAACGGACAGACCAGAAAGGCAAATTGAAAGGAGGGTCACGATGGATCGTTGGACCAAGATGTACCAGGAGAAACGTAAGACGCCGGAGGAAGTCGCCAAGCTCTTCCACGCGGGGGACATCTGCCTGAGCAACGGACAGATCACGGAGCCCATCGCCATCCTGCACGCCCTGGCGGACCGGGCGGAGCGGGAGGGACTGACGGGGATCCGGCACTACCTG